>JBKHIW010000378.1:0-2660 GCA_046538465.1 Desulfobacteraceae bacterium
GAGTTCGAGCGCGTCTTCAGGATACCCGGTGAGGTGGACCCGAACCGCATAGAGGCCGCGTTTACCGACGGCCTGCTCACTGTGAGGATGGAAAAGCGCCCTCAGCGGATGCCTGGAGGCAATGTGAGGTCACGGCCTTGAGACAGGGCATAGCCACCCCTGGAGGTCGACGGCCCAAAGATCACAAAAGTAAAACACAGACCAAAGAATGAAAGAGGTATTGTTGGTTATGCCTGATAATGAACAAAATATACCTGAAATATTGCCTGTTTTGCCAGTCAGAGACTCATTGATATTCCCCAAAATGGTGGTCCCTTTGGTGATCAGAGACGAGAAATACTCTCGGCTGGTCGATGAGGCGCTCCAGGCGGAGAAAATGATCGCGGTCTCACTGCTCCGCAACCCTGATGCGGATGAGGACGAGGCCCCGGACGTTCACGACGTGGGCACAGCCGGCGTAATAGTCAAGCTCAACAAGGCCGACGAAGGCACCATGGTGGCGGTCCAGGGGATCTGTCGTATAGCCATCAAGGAGATGGAATCCGTGAAGCCGTACCAAAAGGCGAAGGTGGAGAGGCTGCACGACGTGGAGCAGTCCGACCAGGAGGTTGCGGCCATGGTGAGCAACATACGCGGGCTGTTCAAGCTCATCGTGGAGATGTCTCCCTATTTGCCCGACGAGCTGATCCAGCTCTCTCGCAACATTGACGAACCAGGGCCTTTCGCCGATCTTATCATATCCACGATGAATGTAGACCGGCTGAAGAAGCAAAAGATCCTGGAGACCCTGGACGTCAAGGAAAGGTTGGGGCACTTGACCCTGTATCTGAATGAAGAATTAGAGATTCAGAAAGTCGGGCAAAAGATTCAAGAAAAAGTTAAAAAGGGGATTGATAAGAGCCAGCACGAATACTACCTCAGGGAACAGCTGAAGGCCATCCAGGACGAGCTGGGGATGGACCGGGAAGAGCCTTCCGAGATCGCCGAGCTGAGACAACGGATACAAGACAAGGACCTTCCGGAAGAAGCGCGCAAGGCGGCTGACAAGGAGCTTGACAGGCTCTCCCGCATGCATGCCTCATCTCCGGAATATACTGTTTCCAGGACCTATCTGGACTGGATCCTTGATCTGCCATGGCGTGAAACAACCAAGGACAACCTGGACATAAAACATGGAGAATCAGTCCTTGAAAAGCATCATTATAATCTCGAAAAAATAAAGAAAAGGATTTTAGAGTACTTGGCGGTCAGAAAGCTCAATCCCGACCACAAGGGACCGATCCTCTGCCTGGTGGGGCCGCCCGGGACCGGCAAGACCAGTCTGGGGCGCTCCATAGCCGAGGCCATGGGAAGGAATTTTGTCAGGATATCCCTGGGAGGCATACGGGACGAGGCCGAAATTCGCGGCCACCGAAGGACGTACGTCGGGGCCCTTCCAGGCCGCATAATTCAGGGGATAAAGAAGGCCGGGTCCAAAAATCCCGTCTTCATGCTGGATGAAATCGACAAGGTGGGGATGGACTTCCGGGGGGATCCTTCTTCAGCCCTTCTCGAGGTATTGGATCCGGAGCAGAATTTCTCCTTCTCCGACCATTACCTGGAGCTGGAGTTCGATCTTTCCGAGGTTATGTTCATCGCCACTGCCAATCAGCTCGATCCCATACCCGCGCCGCTTAAGGACCGGATGGAGGTGCTGGAGCTCTCCGGTTACACCGAGGACGAGAAGGTCAAGATAGCGGAGAAGTTCCTCATTCCCCGCCAGCTCCAGGCTCACGGGCTCAAGCGAAAGCAGCTCGGCATCCGACGCTCAGCCCTTCGCGGCATAATAAGATGGTACACCAGGGAGGCGGGCCTGCGGAACCTGGAGCGGGAGATTGGAGCAATCTGCCGAGGGGTCGCCCGAAAGGTGGCCGAAGGGAGCGAGGAAGAGCGGTTTGTGATAACAGACGCCGAACTCAAGGAGTATCTCGGACACCCGCGGTTTACAGTAGACCTGGTGGAGAGGACTTCAATCCCCGGCGTGGTGACCGGGATGGCCTGGACCGCGGCCGGCGGTGACATCCTGTTCGTGGAGGCCACCATGATGCCCGGCAAAAAGTCGCTGGTGCTCACCGGGCAGCTCGGAGACATCATGAAGGAATCCGCCCAGGCCGCCTTGAGCTATCTGAGGGCCAAGGCCGGGGATCTGGGAATCGACGAGGATTTTTACAGAGACAAGGACCTCCATATCCACGTCCCTGCCGGGGCGATCCCTAAGGACGGGCCCTCAGCCGGCCTGACCATGCTGACCGCCCTGGCGTCGCTCTTGACAGAGCGGCCGGTACGGCCGAGACTGGCAATGACCGGGGAAATCACCCTTCGCGGCTCGGTGCTCCCTGTGGGAGGGGTGAAGGAGAAGGTCCTCGCGGCCAGCCGCAGCGGTATAAAGCACGTGATCCTGCCTCAGGGAAACGAGGGGGAGCTCGAGGATATTCCGCCCAAGGTAAGAAAGCAGATGACCTTTTATCCGGTGAGCCGTATGGACGAGGTCCTGGAGCTCGCCTTTAACGGCAAAAAGGAAGCCCGCTGCTGAGCCCCCCGGCGGCGGACTCCCGCCTTTATTCACCTATGATCTTCACCAGGACCCGTTTTTTTCTGCGGCCGTCGAACTCGCCGTAAAA
>JBKHIW010000379.1:0-2657 GCA_046538465.1 Desulfobacteraceae bacterium
CTCCACGTCCTCGAGCAGCATCTGGGCGTAGCCGAGGATGATTCCCAAAGGGGTGTTGATCTCATGTGCTACCCCTCCGGCCAGCCTGCCAAGGTCCTCCATTTTCTGTGATTGTACAAGGCGCTCCTGGTATTGCCTGATCACGGTGATGTCCCGGGCGGTGAGCAGGAGGCCGGAAACCCGGCCCTCGGCATATACCGGGACCTTGAGGACATGAAACCAGATCCTTCTGTCCCCCTGGTTCACGCTTATCTCCTTGGAAAGCGGCTTCCCGGTCTGCAGGATCTGCATGTCTTCATGATAGTTCTGGTCCGCCTGGGATTCGCTGAAAACATCAAAATCGGTCTTGCCCAGCAGGTCGGCCTCCTTTATCTGGAAATAAGAGCAAAACGCCTGGTTTGCAGCCTGGTAAACGAGGTTCTCATCCTGTAGGGCCACCATGTCCGGGGTGACATCGAGTATGGTCCGCAGCAGCTCCTTCTGCCTGGAGAGCTCTTTTTCCGCCAGACGGGTCTCCTCGATCCTCTCTTGCAGGGTCATGGCCATATAGTCAAAGGCCTCGGCCAACTCCTGTATCTCGTCTCCAGCATTTTCTTGGTAAACCGGGCAGTTAAGACAGTTCAAATCACCCTTCTCATCCTGCTTCAGGTGGTAGACCGGGCACAGCGTACCGGTGATATACCAGCACCTGCGCCGGGTATCACCGTACGCAGGGCAGGAAAAGGCGCGGCATTTATTGATCTCCCAGCAGTGCCGTCTCGGCTCCGGAGCGGACTGGACGCCCAGGTTTCCCTTCACCACCTCATTGGCCGAATCGGTCAGCCCCTTGATGCGGTTGGTGAACTTTGAAGAGAACCAAGAGACCAGGCCCAGGGCCGCGATGGTGATCCCGCCGGTAAGCCCGAAAATCCACAGGCTAAGCCTTGTGATCATCCGGTCAAGCCGTTGACGGTGTATGCCTATCCGCACCGTACCCAGCACCCTTTGCTGAATTTCCACGGGCTTTACAAAGTCGTAAATCTTCCCTTCATCCGTGATCAGAAGCGTGCCCACAGGGCGCTTCGAGGGGTTGTCTTCAGTGTATACGCCGAGGAGCTGCACGGGGAAGCCGTGCTCAAAGGTATGGACCAGGACCCGACCCGCGGCATCCAAAATAAAGGCGTAGGCGAGATCCGAGTTGGTCTCTCTTACTTCATCCACAAGGTTTTTCAAACGCAGAGAATCCATGGCCAGCAAAGGCTCTTCGGATCTGTAGGCCAGGTTATTGGCAAGGATCTCCCCTCGCTTCTTGTTCTCCCGGATCAGCTCTGTTGAGGCGATGCGCGTGCTGATCACGCCCACCAACAGGCCGAGGCACAAGATAACGGCCGAAAGCCACAACAGAAGCTTGGTTCTTATTTTCAGGCGCTGGATGGAAAAGAGCCTCTTAATCATACGGCTCTCCCTCTACCTGTCGGATCAGGTCCCGAATGGGATCAAAGTCCTGGTCGGCGGCAGGGACAATGCCCTGAAAATGCGCCTGCTCGAGTATACTCCGGTGCTCAAGATCATTGATGTCCAGAGCCAGCAGGGCCTGTTTGATCTTTTCCACCACTTCGGGGTCCAGCCCCTTTCGGGCGGCATATACCCAGCTGGGGAACTCTCTGGTATAATCCAGAATGCGGATATCATCCAAATCCACCCGGTCCCTTACCAGGCCCAGGGTCCCCTCCCGGATGGATCCTATGTCCGCCTCCCCGAGATACACCGCCTGAACCACTTTTTCCTGCTCGCCCCCCGGGCCGGGGGCGAAGGAGATGCTCCTGAAATCCTCCCTGGAAATACCGTGACGTTTGAAATGGTCCAAGGCGAAGAGATACCCGGCCGCGGATTTGGGGTCCACAGCCATCCATCGCTTGTCCCTGCAGTCCTGCAGGTTTTCTATGGCCTTGTTGTCCGCTCGACAGATTATCTGGCCCCTGAAGACCGGGCGCCCGCTTTTCTCCACTATCCGGACAAAGGCCGCGGCCTGATAAAGGTCCGCAATGCGCGTATAGACCAGTGGATTGGAAAAGGAGATATCGATTTTCCCTTCCCCCATCATGTGTACATGGTCCTCAAAGGTGTCCGGAAAGACCTGCCTGATCGGCAGCCCCGTGCTTCCTGATATGTACTCCACCAGGAGATGATGCCTGGAAAATGAAACCCTGTGTGAGTACTGGGGCAGACAGGCATAAGTCAGGGCGTCAAGTTCGGTCCGGGTGCGGATCTCCCTCCGCTCGCTCAAGTCGACCTCCCGGCCCGCCTCTTCCTGACTGCATGAAAAGAGAAGACCCCCTAAACATAGGAAAAGGCATAAAAAAGCCTTATTAATCATATCCTTTGTTCTCATTGGCAGCCGGTCTTGGTATCCAAAAGATCTTAGAAGCCCTCGTACTCCCAAACCGCTTCTCTCGGCTCTAAACGCTACCTTCTCCCGCTCAGTGCACCGCAGCGCCGCCCTCCTTAGACACGGCGCGCAGATTCATACCACGTCTTCATCAGCAGAAGTGTAACACAGGATACGTCTTTAGGCTGAGAACTTGCGAGCCCTTTTTTTTCAGAATAGAATCATGGAATGATGAGAAAAGGAGCCGGCTATGACCGTTGAACTCGAACCGAGTCTCTCGCACTGCGTG
>JBKHIW010000380.1:0-2655 GCA_046538465.1 Desulfobacteraceae bacterium
GCCCTTTCCACGGTCAAGGACTCGTTCAACTCCTATCCCACGGACATGCTCAGCCAAAAGATAGGCCGAATAGCCGTATCGGACAGCGGGTATTACGAACAAGTCACCCTTCGCATCATGGAGACCCGGGAGCGGTTCAGCCGAAGGGCGCGGGGCTTGGGATGGACGGTCCTGCCCTCCCAGGCGAATTTCGTATTCGCCTCCCACCCTGATCTCCAGGGATCCGAGGTATACCGCCTCCTGAAGGAAAGAGGCATACTGGTCCGCCACTTCGAGCTCAAGGGGATAGAGCGGTTCGTGAGGATAAGCATAGGCAGGCCCGAGGACATGGACCGGCTGCTCGAGGAAATGGCCGGCCTTTCCGAGCTCAACTCCTCCGGCAGATGTCCTCCCGCCGGATGAAGGGAAGACGTTCGGTTAGCTCCTTTACCGAGGGGTCGTCGTCCAGCCAATGGCGAAGGTTCCCGAGGAGGACCGATGCGAACGGGCTGCTCCGTCCGTCCGACAGGAAGTAATTGACCCAGAGGCCGTCCTTTTCCCAGGCTATAAGGCCTGCCTCGGTCAGGACCTTGAGGTGCTTGGAGGCGGTGGGCTGAGCGATCCCAAGGGCCTCCTGGATCTCGCAGACACACATCCTCTTGTGCTGGAGCATCTTTAGTATGCGCACGCGGTTTGCGTCGGATAGGGCCTTGGCCACCTTGATGAAGTTTTCCATTCGCCCGGACCCGGTCATGGGAAAAGACACAAACGGCCCTTTCATGCCAGGAGGTCCAGCAGAACGCCCTGCATCTCGTCCTCGGTCCTGATGATCTCCAGGTTGGCCGTGTATCCCAGCTCGCAGGGGATTGTCCGGGTGATCTCTTCCCCGAGGTCCACGTTGGACATCTCCCGCATCACCTTGCCGCTCCCTGACCGCTCGTATACCACCGGGCCCGGGCTCTCCACGGTGCTTATGTCCACGCCCACGGTGCCGGCCGGCCCCTCCTTGAGCAGGGCCCGGCTCTTCTTGAACTCCTCGGTGGAGCAGTTGGCCACGTTGTGGGAGATGACCGACATCCGGGTCCCGTGAGCCCTGAGGGCCGATATTCCCGCCGACATGTTAAAAGACATGGCTTCCCCCTGCGCGGACGATTCATTCCCTTTTATCGGCAGGACGGGCGGAAAACTTGAAAAAGCCGCCCCGGGATCAAAATCCGCAATTCAACCTGCCCGAGAACTTGGTGGTGCGGTCCCAGACCTCGGCCTCGCATATCTCGTGGCCCGTGACAGTGTTCCGACCCTCTTTCAGCTCCACCATGCCGGTGATCCGGTGGATCTCCCTGCCCGCTTTGTCCCTGAAGGAGATCAAGAGCTCGCAGCCGTCCCAGTCTCGATCCGAGGTGATCTCCGCCTCCCAGACCACGGTCACCAGCTTGGAATGGGCCGAGACCTTGCGAACGTCCAGGCTCACCTGGAGCCCGGCCGGCGCCGAGGCCGCGGCAAAGAGCAGCAAAAGGGCCGCCCCGGCCGCCGGAATCGCTCCTCTTTCAAGGAGGCGCGTTATCATCTGGCGCCCGAGGTGGGGAAAGCGCCGTCGACCTCGTCCAGGAGCTCGAACACCGCCTCTATGTAGCTGTCCAACCGGTCCCGCCGCATGGGGTTTTCTTCTTTGCTGGGGACAGTCACAATACGACCGCACGAGGGGCAACGCATGGTGGCGCCGTCGCCCGGATCGATCAGGCACTCCCTGCCGCAGGTGCAAGTGATTCTTATCTCAGGCATGCCGGCCACCCCCGGGGATTGATAGTACTGTTTAACAAAATCGAACACGATATCCGCACTGATATTTACAGAATACTCCAGAGGCGTTTTTCAGTCAAGCAACCCCGTCTTCACCGGCCCGGATGCGGCGGGCGGCCGCCCTCCCGGCGAGGAGACCGCTTGCCGAGGCCTGGAGAAGGCCCCGGGTCACCCCGGCCCCGTCGCCTGCAACGAAGAGGTTTTTCACGCAGGTCTCCATCCCTGGAGACACCGCAATCCGATTGGAATAGAACTTTACCTCCACCCCGTAGAGCAGGGTATGCCTGGAGTAGACCCCAGGGGCTAGCCTTTCCAGGGCCTCCAGCATTTCCATTATGCTCAGCAGGTGCCTGTAGGGGAACACAAAGCTCAAATCACCGGGCGTCGCCCGGCTCAGGCTGGGCTCGGTCAGGCAGCGCGCTATCCTCTCGGCCGTGCTCCGGCGGCCGGCTAATAGGTCTCCCAGCCTCTGCACTATGGGGCCTCCGCCCAGCAGGTTGGCCAGGCGGGCGATATAGCGGCCATAGGCGATGGGGTCGTCAAAGGGCTCGGTGAAGGCACTACTCACCAGTACGGCGAAGTTGGTGTTGGCCCCGCGCCTCTCATGGTAGCTGTGCCCGTTTATGGTGGTTATGTCCCCGTGTCTTTCGGTCACCACCTCGCCGTAAGGATTCATGCAGAAGGTCCGGACCCTGTCGTCAAAGGTCTTGCTGTAGTAGACCACCTTGAATTCATAGGTGAGATCGGTGAGCTCCTTGAGGACAGCCGCGGGGAGCTCCACCCGCACCCCGATGTCCACAGGGCTGGCCCGGGTGTTCAGCCCCACTGCCTCGGCCTGCTGCTTCATCCAGGAGGCCCCTATCCTCCCGGGAGCGG
>JBKHIW010000027.1:0-12832 GCA_046538465.1 Desulfobacteraceae bacterium
CGGGGGGCTGGTGGGTCATGACGATGTCCGAAAATCCGCCGAGGCGGTCATCCCGACTAACGCCCCTTTCCTTCGGTTCGAGCCGGGGGAGATCGAAGATCTGCCTGAGCTGCTGGTAGATGAAATCCCTGACGCATACTTGACACAGGAGGCCGTGGAGGAAGAGTCGCCGGAGGATTACGGGCCACAGAAGTGGCTGGTCCTTGGGGAGGAGGATTGGAAGAGGCTGCTGGTCCAAGGCGACCCGGAGGACTTCGAGATCTTTCTCTACCTGACCCCGGAGCAAGCCGAGATCCTGGAGACCGACCCGCCCGTCCTTCTCTCGGGCACTGCCGGAAGCGGAAAAACCACGCTCTCTGTATACTATCTCCTCAGGCAGCCCTTCCTGGGCAAGAAAAGGCTTTTTCTCACCTATCATCCGTTTCTCCGCGACTTCTCCCGCAGGATCTACAACGGACTGGTGGCGGGGAGCGACCCCCCGCCAGCCGGACCGAAGCCGGATTTTCTGGTTTTCCGCGAGCTCCTCTTTGAAACCGCCGCAAAGGCGGGCATTCTTCCTGAGTCGGGCAAGGAGGTGGACTTAGCCCGCTTCAAGGAAATCTTCCGCAAGCACCGGCTGCACAAAAAGTACGATGCGGAGCTGGTTTGGGAGGAGATACGCTCCATTATCAAGGGGGCGAAACCGTCTATCCGTCTGGAGCGGCTCAAGAGACTGTGCCGGCTCTGCCTCCGGGGGGAACTCGGGCCTGAAGAGGGCGGGGAGCTTCGCGAGACCCTGCTGGGGCTACAACACTTCGACTTCTTTGAAAAACTGGATCGGATAGCGAAAAAGCGCTTGGAAGGCAGGGGGTTTGCAGAGCTTGCCCGAAGCCTGGGCGCAGCAGAGGGAAGGCCGAATGACGCCGGTAGCGCGGTCCTGGAAAAGGCACTGGAAATGGTGGAGAAAAAGACCGGGCGCCTGGCCGACCCGCTTCTCAGCTACGAGGAATACCTGGCTCTCGGACGGAAGCGCGCGCCCAACTTCCTCTACGAGAGGAAGGAGATTTACGATATAGCATCCTACTACCAGGATCGCCTGGAAAGAGACGGCCTGTGGGACGAAATCGATCTCTGCCGGTGGGGGCTGGAACACCTGGAGAAGAGCAAGGAGGCGAGGTCGGGCTACGACCTGGTGGTCTGCGACGAGGTCCAGGACTTCGCCGATATTCAGCTGGCCCTGATCTTCCGGCTGGCCCGGTCCCCGAACGGGGTGGTCCTAACCGGCGACCCCAAGCAGATCATTAACCCCAGCGGCTTTAGATGGGAGGAGGTAAAAGGCAAATTCTACGATCGAGGGATCGAGGTCCCTGAAGTGCGGCACCTTAGGCTCAACTTTCGATGCGTGGGAAGCATCGTCCGGTTCGCCAACACCCTATTGGACCTCAAGCAGGAACTGGTGGGCCTTTCGGGGTCGGAGATGCGGGAGACATGGAAGTTCAACGGCCGCCCGCCGTTTCTCCTGGCCGGAATGACCGAAAAGGAAGTATTGGAGCAGGTCGGGCGCATGGGCGCCGGCAGGGTGATCCTGGTCCGGGACGCCGAGGAGCAGCAAAGACTCAAGCTGGCCCTGGAGACCGAGCTGGTCTTCACCATCAACCAGGCCAAGGGCCTGGAATTCGACACCGCACTACTTTGGAAGATCTCATCGGGCGAGGCCGCCTCGGATGTCTGGCGAAGGATTCGCCGCGGGGAGCCCCCGGACAGGACCCGCCGCCCCCATATCCGCCACGAGATCAACCTGCTCTACGTAGCGGTCACCCGTGCACGAAATGCCCTGATCATATACGATCCTGCCGGCGAGATCTGGGACATGGCTCGATTCCGCAGGCTCTTGTGCCGCACAGAGGAGCGGGAAACGCTCTCCGAAATCTGGCAGACGGTCTCCACTCCTGACGAATGGGCCGCTCAAGGGAGCTACTTTTTTGAGCGCGAATATTACGCGGCAGCGGCCGAGTGCTACAAGAACGCAGGAGACGGCGACCGGGCCGAGTTGGCTCACGCCCTGGCTCTTAAGACCGCAGGCGACCCGTCAGCCGCGGCTCCCCTTCTTGAAAAGCACGGCCGTGCGCGGGAGGCGGCGGCCTGCTACGAGGAAATCGAACGCTTTGACCGGGCCTTGAGCTTGTGGGAAACCGAGGGCGAAAAGAAGCGTGCGGATCTATGTAGAACCGCACTTTTCGAGCAGCAGGGGGATTTCGATCGGGCGGCCGAGGAATGTCTCCGTTTCGGGGACCGGGAAAGGGCCCTGGAGAACTGGCTCAAGGCTGAAAACCACCAAAAGGTGGGGGAGCACTTTGTGAGGGCAAAGGACCCTCTTCGGGCTGCGGAGGCCTTTGAGCGGGCCGGGGACCGGGCAAGGGCCGCAGACCTATACAAAAAGGCCAAGAAATCGGCAAAGGCCGCTGAGCTTTTTTTCAAGGCCGGGGAGGTCGCCAAGGCGCTTCCCTTGTTCAAGAAACTCAAGGACCGGGAAATGCTCCTTCGTTGCTACACGGCACTGGAGGATTTCTATAACGCCGGTCTGATGTATGAGCGGGACAAGGACATGGATCGGGCGATACAGTGCTTCGCCAAGTGTGCGGAGAGATCCGAAGAGGAAAGGCGCCGCCTCCTGCAGGAGGCCGAGGCGTACGCGGCCAAGCGGACCAAAATAAGGGGGGCGATCCGCTATACCGCCCTGGGTATGCCCCAAGAGGCCGCCCCCCTCTTTTTAAGGACCGGCTACCTCAGAGAGGCCCTGGCCGCGTACAAGGAGACCGGGGATTTCCTTGGGGCGGCCGAGGCCCTTGCTGCAAACAAGGAATACTATGGGGCGGCAGAGGTTCTGCAGGAATCCGGGGTCCCTGGGTGGGTGGAGCTCTGCGCTAAGTATTTCAGTGACTACGTGAATTCGGGCCGCTGGGAACAATTCAAGCGAGAGGAGGAGCTGGTCCGGGAGGCACAGGCCCGCATGAAGGAAAACCGGGTGGAAGCCGCCCTGGCCAGATTCCTGGCTGCTCGGGATGCTGAAGGCATCTACCAGGCCTACCGCCGTCTTGACCGGGATGAGGCCGCACTCCGGACCTTTCTGGAATTCGGGATGATGGATGAAGCCTCCAGGTGGCTCAATGAGAAGGGGGAGGTGGAGGTCTCAGCCGAGCTTCTTCGCTTTGGGGTGGAAGAATTTGAGAGCGAACTGCGTTTCACCGATCTAATCGAGACCAGCGACGTGCTTGCCCGCCTGCTCAAAAGCTCCGAACGCCGACTCCCCGGGGCCGAGGCCGAGGAATTGACCAATAGATTGCTCAATGCATTCAGGGAAGAGCAAGGCCTCGGCGACATACCCACGGAACCCGTCCTGGACCTCATCGTGGATAGCGGGGACGCCAACGCCTTTTACCACACGTTGAGAGTCGCGGAGCTTTTAAGCTCTTCAGACAAATATGCGCCCGAAGAAGGGCGGCGGTTCCTGGAGGCCGCGCGGCAGAAGGCCGATGAATCCGGGGAGCCCGGGATACTTGCCTGCTGCCTGCTCCTGGACGGCGACCCCTCGTTTGAGGATCAGCTCGAGGATCTTCCCTTGACTGAAAAAAACGACGTACTCTTTGCAAAAAGCCGGCGTCACTTTGAACGCGCCGTAAAATTCTACCTGGAATCAAGCCGGGTGGAAAAAGCCGCACAGACATGCCGCGACCACACCTTGTTCCAGCGGGCCGCCGAAATCTTGGAAGACTCGGGTGATCTTCAAAACGCCGCCCGGCAGTACAGGGACTCCGGCTTTCTCGAGGACGCCCTCCGCTGCTACCGCCTATTGAATGACGATGTGGGCATGGCCCGGGTTTACGAGCGGATGGAGGCCTTCCAGGAGGCGGCAAGACTCTGGGAAAGGCTGGGGCGTTACAAGGACGCCCGGAGGGTGAGAAAGCACCTCGGCAAAGTCCGGGAGAAGACCGAGCAGCTCAAGCTCTTTTGAATCAATCTACGGGTCCATCTTGACCAGCTCGACCCGACGATTGTTTTGCCTCCCCTCCTCGGTCTCGTTGGTGTCGGCGGGCCGCTCCTCGCCGTACCCGACGGACTCCAAGCGCGACTCCTCCACCTCGTAGCGTTCAATGAGGAAATCTCGAACCGAAGCAGCCCGCCTTTCGCTCAGGGTCTGATTCCAGGAGGCGCTCCCCGTGTTGTCCGTGTGGCCTTCAATCGTCAGCCTGAGCTCCGGGTGTTCTTGAAGCATCTCGCCGATCTGTCTCAGTACCGGGTAGGACTCTGAACGCAGACGGGCGCTGTCTATGTCGAAAAATATCCCGTGTGTGACCACGCGGCCGTCCTGAATCAGGGTGTCATACATATCCGGCTCGGGAGGCTCCTCAAACCTTGTGGACGCTGTGACCGAATAAAGGGCAGGACGCCGCAGGTAGCAGGAGGCCCGCTCAAAGAGCTGGTCCACATCGGCCTGAGTGCGGAACCGGCTGTAGTGCCCGGCGTTCACCGAGGCCCAGGACTGCATGAGCTGTTGATGATACCTGGGATCCCTGCCCGAGTGGAGCTCCCCGGTAAATATCCGGGGACGGACCTTAGACAACACAGGCCAGAGCTTTTCCGACAAATAGGTCCCGCATTGGGCGTCGGTCAAAAGCATAATCGCCTTTTCCCCCGGGCGGTCTTCAAGGGCCTCGGTTGCGGCAAGGAGATTTTCGCGAGCAGCGCTCGATCCGTCCTGCCGGTGATAGTTGGTGAGGGTCACACTGAGAGGGTAACTCTGATCCGACCACTCGGGGTGCAAAAGCTTTGGCACCCCCCTTTGAAACGGAAGAAAGTTGGCGTACTCCAGCCCCGGGCGAATGTCTTCAACAAAATGTTGAAGGGCCTGGTAAACCGTGGCTCGATACGGTCCCATGCTCGAGCTGTTGTCCCAGGCAAAGACCACCGAGCGCGGCGGCTCGTGAACGCGCAAATAGTAAGAAGCGCCTGGATCCACCTCGGCACGCATCAGGATCTCACGCGGCGAGACCGCTGACTCATCAATGGAAACGACGGCTCCTTCTTCATTCTCGAGAACGGCTCTGCAGCGCAGTGTAGGCCGCCCGGCAAGCCTCAGTGTCAAAAGGTTGTGATCGGACGGGATGTCTATACGGTACCAGTCTTCTTTTTCCCCGATCTGAACCGAACTCGAGAAAGCCTCGGCCTCCACCAGGGTGTGTGCGTTATCGCGGTCCCCGTGCTCATCGGGGCCGAGGCCGAACGTCTCCTGCGGACCCGGTTCCAGCGTTTCATACACGGCCTCGCGCCGGTAATGACCCCATTCCGCCAAAATGGAGCGATAGCGCTCATCAATGGGGTGCTCGATCACCCGAAGGGTCTGGGGGTATTGCCAGTAGCCCCGCTCATCCGCATCCGTGCTGGAAAAAAGCACATAGCGGGCCCAGACCGGCTCAGGTAGTGTAAAGGGCTTTACCCCCTCAGCGCTGCGTTCGAGGCGCCAGCGACCCAGTTCCTTCCAAGGCCCGATCGGAGATTCCGTACTCACTGCCACCTTTATATTTTCAAGGCGATTTCCTTTCGTACCATCAGGCGGGTCCACCCATTGAAGCTCGTGGATAAGGGCGGCACGATGCTGATGGAAGGCGACCACCCAATGCACGGGTTGAGCTTTTGGCAAGCGTATCAACCCCTTCTCGTTCCCTTCCTCGGTCAACATCCCGGACAGGATGTTGTAGTTCCCCGGACTAGGATCGGCCCACACCACATGGCCGCCCAGCTTTTGAGCCCCAATATTGAACGGCCGCTCAGGAGCAACGGACTCGCCGGGAGCCGCAATCACCTTCCACTGTCCCATGCCGACCCGCCCGGTGGAGGCCCCCTCATGATTCGAGCGCAGTCTCAGGCGGGCATATCGGGCCTCGACAGGACGGTCGAAGACAAAGGCCTGCTCCACGGGGCGGCGGTCGAGCTCGCCGGAGAAAACCGTTTGGAACTCTTCTCCATCCCTGGATACCAGGACATCGAACTCCTTGAGCTGGTGGCTCGGCTTCACCGATTTTGCAAGAGGGTGTAAGCCCACCCCGGCGACCGGTACTGGCTTCTCACCGGCAAGACGCACTGTGAGCTCCAACGGTAATTCCCGGGCCGTGTGATACCAGCCGCCGTCAAGGGGGGTGTAGCCGTCTAGTAAGGGGAGCATCTTTTTTGTTTCTTTGTCGTCCGCACCAACCGGCTGAGCTCCCAGGGCGGTCCATGCCGCGTTAAGGCCGCCCAGCAATTCCGGAGGCAGAGGCCGGTGCTGCGAGGGGTCCTGAGGCGATGCGCCGCAGCGTGCCACGAGGTGGTGAACCGCCGTTTTCTGCGCGCCCTCCTGATCCCGGGCCCTGACGGTAATCACAACCGGGTCGTCACCGCGGACATCCGCTGCGATGTTGACCGCCATGGGAATCTTCCGCGTCTCGCCCGCCCCGATTTCAACATCGGCCTCCGGAAAATCCGGCCTCCAGTCAAGATTGCTGGAGACGGCATCGAATTCGAGTTTCAGCCTCTCGTCACTGTGATTGGTGATCTGAACCGCCGCCTCGATTCGCTGGGACTCGGGCCAATAAGCGGCGGCCTCGGTGCTTAATGCCTCAACGGCAAGCCCCACTGGGAGGGCGGTCTCTCCTGAAAAGGGGGTGGGCCCGGGATCGAAGCTCACACTCATCCTGTAAGCGCCTTTGCCCCTTACCTTCAGGTGAAAGGCCGTTTCAGGAGGCAGCACGGCCCGGTGTACCTCTGCTTGATCATCCCATTCCAGCAGCCGGGCCGCCCGGGTGGAGCCGTCTTCGTGAAGTGATAGTCCCAGGCGCTCGGGTTCTTCCTCCACTGCAATGCTAAGATTGCTTTCCCGGTCCACCACCGGGATCTCGAACCAATCCTCGCCCTCGAACCTGCCCACGGTTCCTGCCAGGATGAAATCTCGTGGAAGAGGTCGGGCCTGCTCAGGGCGGTCATTGGGCTCCAAGTCAGCGGGCGGTTCAAACGGATTCAGGCGCTCGAGCGCAAGGGTGTATGGATGATCACTGCGTTGGTCCGAGCTGTCCCCTTTGAGCTCCACCAGGTAGTCGCCGGCCGGGAGCAGGGCCTTATAGACCAGTCCATCCCCGGGCTCCAGGCTGCTGCCTTTGGCTATAGGGTTCGTTCGGCCGCCCGTGTAAACCTCGCTGAGTTCCATGCGGACGGAAAGGTCATCCGGCGGCACGACTTTGATGTGTAAGATTTCAGGTGCGGTCAGGGAGAAGCGATAGCAGTCCACGTCCTCGGATTCATAGAGGTATCCGGTGCGCGGAAAGTCGGGGGCCGCTCTATGCGCCCGGGTGATGTCGTCGTTGGGCTCTCGCTCGGCGTGCGGATCAGGCGGTCCCAAAGGCACTGCCCTGAAAGTGTATTCAGCGGTCTCGGAGCGTTTGGATCTCAGGGCGAAATAGTGACTCCCCGGCGACAGAAACAGGCCCGTCAAGACGGCCTCTCCGGTCTTCCGGTCCGCTTTTCGTTGTTGTTCCCATCCTCCCCCGGGGTCTTCATACCGAAGATAGGACAGTGTCTTTCCGGCTGCCTCCAGGTGCCACAACTGGGCCCGGTTCTCGACCGGCAACCTGAAAAAATGCGTCTCACCCCCGTCAATGCGCCCGCGCACGGTCCACGGCTCCTCGAGCAGATACGCCTCCTCACGATTAGTAAGACCGGACTCAACCGATATCTCGGGGACGGAAGGAGCATCAAAGTCCGTGCTTTCGATCACAAGAGGTCTGGCAGCGGGTTTTTCGACTCGGTCGTCCTTCCGGCCTATTCCAGGTTTGGGCGGCTCTTCAATATATCCGGCTTCCTTTTCCGCCTCATCCTGGCCGGTGTGCTTTTCCACCGGCGCCTTCCCGCCGCCTTGATCTTCTGATACAAGAAGTTCATCCTCGAAATCCGCAGTCAGCGCCAGGATGCCCTCACTGCTGAAACCTCGGACGCGAAGACCGGCCGCCTGCCTCTCGGCCCTGAAAGCGGCCTCGAATCGAACGCACGTATCTGGCGGCACCACGAAGTCCTCGGACAATCCATGTTCCAGCTCTCTTGTCGCGGCTGCTTCGATCTTCTTTTCGCCGTCTTCGGTAACCACAAAAAACTGTCTTGTGGGCTGGATCTCCAGTCCCCGGCCCTTTGCAAGCGGGCGCACGCCCAAATCAAGGATATGGAGATCCCCGTCGGTCCGCTGACCGAAAAACAGGACCTCCATGGTCTTTCCGTCCACATAACTCTTCAGGGGCGAAGGCGGCCCTTCAGGCTCCGCCTTGGTGAGGCAGAGGCCGACCACATCGTTTCTGATGCGGACGCCTAGTCTGAGCCGCTCGGTTCCCTCAGGCACCAGAACCGCTGCCTCCTGCTGCTGGTACACCTCGGGCGCAAAGCGGATCATGCCGTTTTCATCGGTTGAACCTGCTTCGGCGTAATGAAAATAACCGCCGTCTGTGATGAACCAGATATTCTCTACGGGATCGAGCTGCACAATATCGCTCTTTCCCTTTTGGCTTTGAGACTTGCTGCGACCCGCCAAGCCTACCACGGCCCAGCGCCTCCCCTGGGGAGCAGGCTCTTTGGCATAAGTAGTCCTGATCTCGAGATCGCTTGCGGCTATCTCCAGCAAAGGAGTGTCGGCCCGGTCCAGCGCGGCTTCAAGAAGCCTTTCAGGGTCGCGCGCCCGCTCCTTGTCGCCGCGTATAGGGAGAATGATGGATCCGTAGGAGTAATCGAAAAACTGGAGCGCCACATCGCTTGCCTCCTCAGGGACGAGAAAGGCCATGCCTATATCCCGAATCTGACCGTGCTCAGGGATGGAAAACCCTTCTGAGGGGGAGACGCCTCCGGGCAAATCGACTGAACGCCCATGGAGCGAAACCGCAAGCCCGTCGGCCAGACCGTACAGATGGTCAGCCGCTCGCGGCACCCGATACTCCACGTCCACTTCCACGTATTCGCTTTCCCTAGAAGAACTCCCCCCACCTGCAAAGGCACCGGCGCCCATGGTCCGATCCACCTTTCCTTCAAGCTTGGACTTTTCCACGCGCTCCTTGGGATGAATGTTCTCCCACCTGGTCTGCACAACCAGAAAGACTCGGCCCTCAGGACTCTCCTTGCCCAAAATGCTCTTTTCAAAACGGCAATCAATAAGAGAAACGCGGACAGCCTTGTTCTCCGCGCACCCCTGCGGTCCGGCATCCGGATCCGTGTGCGGAATCTCCTCTACTCGGTCAACCGCCGCCACCGGGATGGGCTCAGGGAAGCACATCCTGTCCTCCTCATCCATCCTCTCCAGAAAGGACACGGATTCAGCCGCTGAGGCGGGAGGGTAGGCGGCCCCTGAGAACAGGATCGCTGAGATAAGGGCAAATGCGTACAATCGATTCATGGATATTCTCCTGTCCCTTCACTCCATAATTGTCCAGACCGGATAATGCCTTGCTGCCAGGGAAAAAAGGCCAAGCCCTTATGGGTCGTCGCATCCGATCGAGGCGGAGACCCCTGTTTCCGCACCTATGGACGCACCCGCAGAAACGCCTTGTCCCTGCATTGCCGAAAGAAGCATGCCCGAGGCGCATTCAAAGCCTTTCTTATACTGCTCGCAAAAGTTTACCGAGACCGATGCGCCCACTTGCCCGCCTATGTTTTTCTCCCAGTCCAGGCACCCGGCGTTTGCGCTGATACTGACCTGCGAGGAAGCCCCTGCTCCGGCCCCTGTAAAACAGGAGCTGCAAAGCACGGACTTCAGGTGCTCCTTCACGGCGGCCATCATTTCGGGTGTGGTGCCCCCGTACTCCAGGATCAGGGCCGAAACCGTGAAGAGCGTTGCGGTGCTCCCGACCATCGCCCCGATCACGTACCCGGTCTTGTCGTTGAGGCCCACCCGCTCCAAGCTGAGCTTATACTCGGTCATGGCCTGGTGCTCTCCGCTGCCCATGACACCGATCACGTCCCCGGTTTCAGGATTGAAATCCCACCAGCCCCAGCGCTCAGCACCCGACGAAAGTACGGGCCGCTCCGGTATTATGATGTGCCTCCCCTGGGAAAGGGCGCCTTCAATCAGGCCTCTGCAATTTTCCGGAAGGTCTTTAAGCCGTCCCGCGGCCGAAGAGTCTTCAGGGGTAAGGACATATACCGGGACACCGTCGGCATGGGCCCGCGCCATAAGCGGAAAGACGTTCGCAGGATCACCGCGCCCTGTCGCCCGTTCTGTAATCTCCGCCTCCAGGGCGGTATCCTGAAGCCCCTTGGCAAGACGAAACAGCGGTCCGATCCCTGCGGCAAAACCCGGATAGGGGTAGGCCTCGACTTCGTTCAGGCGCAGGTCCAGGCTGACAGTGGTCTCGAAGTCATCTTCTCCGCGCTCAATGGTTTCCACCGAGCTGATGACCACCCGCGGAACCGCCCAAGCCGGTATGATGCCGTGTGCTTCGGCAGTCTTGCGGGTCAGGGCGTCCGAGCCGGCGGCGAACTGAAGCGCAATCAGCCTTCCGGCGGCTGTCCCGAGCGCTTCGCCCATGGATCCTATCTCCAGAGCGGCCTCGTCCGCCTGGTCTCCGGTGTTTTCCGCAAGACGCTCCATGCGCTCCTGCATGGCGGGCAAATCCAGTGAGGATCTCACCCTGGCGGCCTCTGAGCGCACCCATCCGAGCGGCACCGGACCGGGTATTATGTTTATGGAATAGGTGCGGTCCTCAGGAGGGCCGCCTGATGCGGCCTCACGACCGGCTGGATAAAGCGTGCGTTCGATTATCCTCAGTTCGGACCCGGGCGCGGAAAACTCAAACTCCAGCCACTCCCTGCGGATAAAGTCCGCCCCGTCCTCCTCGAGAGCAAGCGTTGAACCGATTTCCCTGCGCTCGCCGTCCACAATAAAGCAGCGCCGTAACTTGACGCCCACTATCTCGGGCGGGGCTGTTTCATCCTCCGGACTTGGCCTGGATTTACTCCCCCCGCCCAGCGCTCCGCCCAGGCCGCCCAATTTTTCCACTGTGCCGGACGATGGACCCCCATCATCCCCGGCTGCGGCCTGAGGTATACGTCGGACTGAAAGAGAAATCGTGGCCGAACCGAGCTCCGCTGCATTACCCTCAACAACGCCCAGCTTCCGCGAGTCGGCATCCTCTGTCCGCTCCCACATGGTGATGATGATGCGCTGGAAGAGTTCGGGCGGCGGCTGATCAAAATGAGAGACCGCGGATGCATACGCCTCCCCCGGTTTGGCACGGGGAAAGGACGGATCCAGCGGGAGCCAGCTCTCACCCTGGAAGAGCTCGACCCACATGTGGTCTTTCGCAATATCTTTGAGCTCGCTGTCCAGTAAGGGCTCGAAGGCCTCTATCCCCGAGCCGAGGTCTCCAGTGGACGGCGGCCTGGCCGGGTACATTCCGCGCAGCAGGATCTCAGCGTTCCGGCCCTCGAGCTCTCCTCGCACAAAGCGCACTTGATACCCCCGTGCGCGCAGCATGGCGGCAAGCAGCATTGCCTGATCCGCCGAGTTGCCGCTGCCGGCGCGCGCCGTGCCTATGGCGCCGCGCATGATTCCCCTGTAGGGCTCGTAGCGAACGTCTCCGGCGACCGCGGAAAAGATCTCATCCAGCCCTGCCCCGCTCAGGTATCCAAAATACCGAAACGGGTCATCCGGCGGAGTCTCAGGGATTCCCCACTCCTCAAAGGCATTCCCGCCGCTGTCTCCAAACCCGCTGCCGGCAACCAGGACAACCATTATCACGACAGCCGCTGCAATTGACATTCGAACCCTAGACTTCATGTTTTCACCTCTTTGACAAGATATGACAGAGGATAGACTACTGCACCGGCTTGTCCGGCCAGGTGGAGGGATCTTTGTTGATCCTGATCATGGTTCGAAAAGCGTGCTTCTCCAGCCGTTCCAAATATTCCACCCACTCTTCCCAATTATCCTGCACACCCTCAGGGCCGAGCTGCATGCTCTTCATTGATTTGTTCTTGAGTTGCTCGGCCAGCTCCTTCATCTCCTCAAAACGCCCCTGCTGTTGAAGCTCCATCATGCGTCCGGCCAGTTCATCCATGTCCAACTCTTCCAGTTCATTCATGCCCAATCGCTCTTCCTGTTCAGCCAACATGACCTGGTCCATGCGCATGAATCGACCTCGCTCATCCTTTTTTTCAGAAAGCCTATAATAGGCATTGTCTATATGCCTGAAACGAGTACAAACCGCCTCGAAATTCTCCCAATCATACTTATCCAAATGCTGGACCATCATGTGAAAACTGGAAAAATGATCGGAGCGGCAGCGATCAGGCATCATCTTCATTGCTTCTGCTCCTTCGCTCTGGGTCATGCCCTGCGGCAGCCTCGGCGGCTTTTTCGATTCTGGAGAGAAAATCCGCACCCCGATATACTCCGGCTCGACAGAGGCCTTAAACTTCGGCGGATGCCGTACGACGTTTTGATACTCATGACCGGGACGAATCTCTTCCATGGCACCTACTTCTTGTTTATAAAAGGCCACCACCTCCTCTATGGGCTGGCGGGAGTGAAACACCTTCTCAAAAACACGCTGATACCTTGCCAGCTCTTCGTCCGCTTCAACAGCACCCGGGAAAACGGGGGCGATCAATTCCCCGTGCGCCGCCCCGGCAACCCCGATCACTAAAAAAAGGGTTGTCAAGGCGTAAACAGCTCTTGTTTTTTTCATAAGATCCCCCCTATGAATTTTTCTACTCCACCGTCCTTAAAGGATTTGTATGCTTTACCAACCGTGCTCCCGGCCAATCTGATCGTTGACGGTCTCGCAAAAAC
>JBKHIW010000381.1:0-2635 GCA_046538465.1 Desulfobacteraceae bacterium
AGATAAAGGAGCGCCGTTTCTATGACAAGCCCAGTGTGGCAAAGAAGAAGAAGCAGGCCAAGGCCGCCAAGAGGCGCCGGAAGCGGATGAAAAAATACAGCTCAATGCGTTCGCGCTGACACTCCTTCGCCCGCCTGTTTTCAGCCCCTTGCCCGCAGCCCCTGTTTAAGACTCGGGGCTGCGGGTCGACCGACTGCCGGGGTGTGCTTCCCGGACATGCCGAAGCCCATAAGTCTCTCGCTCCTGGCTGAAATCAGGGGCCCTGTCGAAGACCCCGATTTACCGCCAGTTTCAGAGATTGTCGCGGGGTGTTTTTCCTTGACAAAGAACAGGGCACCAGGTAAATACCCAGGACGATTGTTGAGCCTTTCCGGTAATGTTCGTTCCATTCCGCATCAAGAGGGTTGACCGTATGGAAAATCAAGCGAATGCCTCTGATAAGCCCCGGCAGGGGGCGTCTTTTGAAAGGGGCGGGCTTTTCAATTCCAGATTTATCCCGCCGTTTTCCCTGAAAGGATGGCTCTTCTTCCTGGCAGGCGTTGTTCCCGCGCTCGTCGCCGGATGGGTCATCTTCCCCATGGTGCTTTACTCAAGCCAGCAGCAGCCTTTCAACTTCAGTCATGCAGTCCACACAAACCCCGATATCGGCATCAGCGGCGAGACCGAACTCGAGGTGTGCATGTACTGCCACAACTTCCGCGAGGACGGGACGTTCGCGGGAATTCCCAAGTTGGATACCTGCACCATGTGCCACGACGACCCGGAGTTCCCTTATGGTGAAAGCGAAGATGAGCGTATCTTTCTGGAGGAGTACGTGGCCGAGGGCAAGGAGGTCCCTTGGCTGGTATACTCCAAGCAGCCGGATTGTGTTTATTTTTCTCACATCGCCCATGTGAAGATGGGCGAAATAGAGTGTCGGACCTGCCATGGAGACCACGGCGAGTCCGAGGAGTTGAAGCCTTACAAGGAGAACCGCCTCACCGGGTACAGCATAGATATCTGGGGCCGGAACATTGCGGGCTACAAGGTCAACACTTGGGATCAAATGAAGATGAACGACTGCGCGGAATGCCACACCGAGATGGGGCATGAAGAAAATAATGCGTGTTTTGTATGCCATAAGTAAGCTCATCACATGAAACAGTTAAGATAAAAGACTTGTATAGCTTGTTATAGACATCGATTTTTGGAGCATCGTCCCAAATCAAGGGGAAAAGAGCCATGGAGATTACCAGAAGGAATTTCGTTCAGTTCCTGGTCGGCGGAGCAGCTGGAATCCATATGACACCGCTTCCGTGGAAGCTGATGGACGACATCGCCATCTGGACCCAGAATTGGCCGTGGGTGCCGGTCCCGACCAGGGGCGGGTTCAGCCACGAAAAGACCGTGTGCAGCCTTTGTCCGGGCGGATGCGGTATAGAAGTCCGCAAGGTGGATGAAAGAGCGGTCAAGATCGAAGGACGGACGGACTTTCCGGTGAACCCGGGCGGCATCTGCCCCCTTGGGGCCGGCGGACTTCAGCTCCTCTACGACGAGACCATTCGCTTCACCAGCCCTATGAAGCGGGTGGGCCCGAGGGGTGCGGGTGTTTTCGCCAATATCACCTGGAAGGAGGCCTTGGATACGGTTGCTGAAAGGATATCCGACCTCAGAAAGAACGGGCGCCCGGAGGCGCTGGCTGCGGTCGACGGAAACCGACGGTGGAGCACCACGTCCCAATTGATCCAGCGGCTCCTTGAGGCCGCCGGGAGCTCTAACTACATGCGGACGCCAACCATCGAGGATACGTACGCCCTGACGAATCTTCTGATGCAAGGCGTTGAAAGCCCTATGGCCTACGATATGGAGAACTCCGATTTCATCCTGAGCTTCGGATGCGGATTGATCGAAGGGTGGGGTGCTCCAGGCCGGGTGATTTATGCTTGGGGTCGGTGGCGCGGGGACCCTGGGCAAAAGGAGCCCAAGATCGTGCAGGTGGAGTCCAGGGCCTCGAATACCGCTTCCAAGGCGGATGCCTGGGTGGCACCAAGGCCCGGCACCGACGGGGCGCTGGCCCTGGGTATCGCCTATGTTCTCATCACCGAGGGCTTGGTGGATGCCTCATTTCTTTCAAATCACACCCATGGGTATCACCACTGGACCGGCCCGGACGGAAAGGAAAGAAAAGGTTTCAAGTCCATGGTCCTGGAGAAGTATTCTCCAGGCGCTGTGGAGGAGATCACCGGCGTCAAAGCTGATCGTATAGTCTCCCTGGGCAGGGAGTTCGGCCGGGCCAGATCGCCGCTTGCATTGTACGGCAAAGGCAAGGGCGATTTGAACGGCAGCGTCCTGGAGTGTATGGCGGTCCAGAGCCTCAACGCGCTCAAAGGGAACATCAATAAGCCGGGCGGTGCTATAGTGCAGGATGTTTTGCCTCTCAAGCCATGGCCCCCGGTGGAGCCCGACCGAGTTGCGGCGGCCGGGTTGAGAAAAGGACGGTTGGACGGGGCCGGGAGGTCCGGCGCACCGTTCACCGATTCGCTTCCCGTAGACTTTGCCGAGGCGGTCCTCGCCGGCGATGAATCCGAAGTGGACACTTTTTTGGTATTCGCCTCCAACCCTGCATACAACCTCCCGGACGGGGGCGCCTTTCTTA
>JBKHIW010000382.1:0-2620 GCA_046538465.1 Desulfobacteraceae bacterium
CTGGAATCAGTGGGAGGCCCTTTCGTGCTCGACGGAGAGCCGTGCATCCAGGTCGTCTGCCGGGACGTCACCCAAAGAGTACAGATGGAGAGAGAGCTCAAAAAGGAACGGGACACCCTAGAGAAGGTCATCTCCTTGAACCCTATCCCTATATTTCTCTACGACCAGGAAGGACGGTACGTGAGGGGGAATCAGGCCTACCTGGATCTGTTCGGGGCTGTACCTCCGCCCGACTACTGTTTCTTCGAGGACCCCGTCCTCATCCGGGCTGGCTTTCAGGATGCGCTGAACAAGCTGAAAAACGGCAGCCCCACCCAGATCGATGAGGTGTGGTACAACGCGCGGGACGTGGATGCCGAAGCGCCGGACCGATCCCTCTGTTTGAGCTTCTCGGGCTTTCCCGTCTACTCGGAGGAGAGACTCATCTCCTACGTGTGCATGCTGCGGGACATCACCGCGCAGAAGATCGCCCAGGAGGAACTTCGCATCAGCGAGGAGAAGTTCTCCAAGGCATTTCACTCAAGTCCCATGATCATGGTAGTAACCAGACTTCACGACGGCAAGCTGATCGATTTCAATGAAGCCTTCGAGAGGTTCATCGGAAGCAACCGTGACGGGCTTTTGGGGAAAACCTCGCTGGAGGTGGGGCTCTGGGAACGTCCAGAGGACCGGAAGCGATTCGTTGACGCCTTGCTCAGGGGCGACCTGCCCTTGCAGAGCATCATCCGGAGGCGGTCCGGAGAACGGCGGGTGGGACGGTTTTTCGGTGAGCGACTCACCATCGGCCGGGAAACGTGCCTCCTGGCGGTCATCGAAGACATCACGGAGCAGCTGGAGTCCGAGGAGGCCCTTCGGCTTTCACAGGAGAGCTATCGACAGTTGTTCGATTCCGTTACGGAACTGATTTCTGTTCATGATCCAGAAAACGGAGCGATCCTCGACGTCAACAGGGCCTGGGTGGACACCATGGGTTACACGAAAGAGGAGGTTTTAGGCAAAGGACTTGAAATAATTTCTTGCGAAAAGCCCCCTTATACCGTTAAAAATGCCCTAAAAGGATTTGCTAATGCTAGGAAGGAAGGATTTAAGGCGACGGAATGTCTCACAAAAACCAAGGACGGCCGCCTGGTGTGGAATGAAGTCGCCTTGAAGCCTGCGTCCATCGGGGGGCGTGAAAGCATCATCGCGGTGGTTCGGAACATCACCGAGCGGAAGGCGATGGAAGCCCAACTGAACCGGGAGCGGGAAATGCTCGAGCACATCATCGACATGAACCCGTATGCCATCGCATTCTACGATCACGAAGGACGGCTATTCCGAACGAATGAGGCCTTTAATCAACTCTATCACACCAGCTCATTTCGGAACTACTCATTGTTCGAGGATCCGGTCCTCGCGGGACAAGGCTACAAGGAGAGCCTGCGGGCGTTGCGAGAAGGGCAGCCGGTGTCGATCCCCTCGTTTCGGGACAACCCTCGCTGGCGCCGTGAGGACCTCCCTGACATTCCCAAAACGCTTCGCGGGGTCGCCTTTCCGGTCCGGCCCTTCGATAATGCACCGGCCACCTATGTGGCCATGATCGAGGACCTAACAGAACTCGACTCCACCAGGAACGCTTTGGAGGAGAGCAACAAGAAGTATCGAAGTGTGTTGGAAAACAGTAACGACGGAATCGTACTGCTTCAGGGAGGCTCAGTCCGGTACGCCAATCCGAAGATCTCCGCCATGATCGGGGTTCCGGTCCGCGATCTGCTGAACCGGCCCTTTGTGGACTGCATCCCATCACAGGACTCGGCACACATCCTGAAGCTCGTTCAGGCGAGGGACGACCAGGAGAGCGGGGCAGCTACAATCGAGACCTCACTGGTTCAGCGGGACGGACTCAGGGTAGACGTGGAAATTACGACCAACACGATCCCGTTCGAAGGAGAAAGTGCCCACCTTGTGGTGTTTCGAGATATCACCGAGAGAAAAATCTACGAAAAGCGGATCTACCAAGGCCAGAAGATGGAAGCCATCGGAACACTGGCCGGGGGCATTGCACATGACTTCAACAACATCCTGACCCCCATCTTGGGATTCACCGAGATGACCATGAGCGGTCTGGATCCAAAGGAAAAGCCTTATCAAGACCTGGGACAGGTGCTCAAGGCGGGCCAGAGGGCCCAGGACCTGGTGAAGCAAATCCTGGCCTTCAGCCGCCAGAGGACATACGAGAAGAAGCCTTTTCAGGTGGCCCCTCTTGTTGCGGAGGTCACCAAACTCCTTCGGGCGAGCCTGCCTACGACGATCGACATCAAGGTGGACCTCCCCCGAAATATCCGCCCGATCATTGCGGATCCCACAGGAGTTCACCAGATCCTGATGAACCTCTGCACCAATGCCTATCATGCCATGAGAGACCAGGGCGGAGTGCTGAGCCTGATATTCGAGGAAACGGAAGTGGTTCCGGGGACAAAGGACGAATGGGGAGATACCGCCCCTGGGGTCTACCTGAGGATGGCGGTTTGCGACACGGGGCACGGCATGGAAAAGGACGTGCTTGACAAAATCTTCCACCCCTACTTCACGACCAAGCCCGAAGGGGAGGGAACCGGCATGGGGCTTGGTCGTGAAGTAG
>JBKHIW010000383.1:0-2617 GCA_046538465.1 Desulfobacteraceae bacterium
CGGCCGGCATGACCGCTGCTTTGGCCGTGGCGGAAAACGGCTTGACCGCCCACCTGGTGGAAAAGGCCGGGGTCCTGGGCGGGGAGGCCAGGCGACGTAGATATTCTCTGGACGGAAGTGACCCTGCGGCCCTTATTCACGACCTTGAACAGAGAATCCGCCAAGAGGGGCGAATCAAGCTTTACACGGAAGCCGAGCTTGTCGGGCTCGTCGGAGAGGCCGGCGGGTTTGCCGCCCGGCTCTCCACTCCGGGCGGCGAGGAGACTGTAGACTGCGGGGCCGTGATTGCGGCCACCGGCGGCGCCGAGGCCGAAACTACGGATTACTGCTACGGGGAAAGTGATAGGATAATGCGCCAGGGAGAGCTGGAGATCAAACTGGCCGAGGGCGAGCTGTCCTCGAGCGAGCTTGAGCGGGTGGTGATGATTCAGTGCGTCGGCTCCAGAGACCCCCGGAGGCGCTCCTACTGCAGCCGCATCTGCTGCCAGGCCGCTCTCAAGAACGCAGCCAAGATAAAGGAAATAAACCCCCGGGCCGAGATATATATCTTATACCGCGACCTCATGAGCTACGGCTTCATGGAATCCCGATACCGCGAGCTGAGAGAAGAGGGGGTCCAGTTTATCCCTTACTCTCTGGACCAGCCTCCCGAGGTGAACGTGGAAGCCGGCATTCCTCTGGTCGGCTTTTTCGAGCCTGTGCTGAGGCGTCCCGTGGAGACGCATATAGACCTCCTCGCCCTTAGCACCGGGGTAGTACCTTCTGAAAACTCCGGCCTTGCTCGAATCCTGGGGGTGGCCTTGAACCAAGACGGATTTTTCCAGGAAATGGACGCCAAATGGCGGCCGGTGGACCTGACCCGGACCGGGGTATTTGCATGCGGTCTCAGCCACTCGCCGAGGAGCTTGACCGAATCTCTGGTCCAGGCAAGGGCGGCTGCCATGCGGGCGGTGAACCTGGTAAGCAAAGGAAGACTGCTGTCTTCAAAGGGGGTCTCCGCAGTCAGGGATGTGTTGTGCGCGCGATGCGGGATATGTATCTCGGTCTGCCCTTTTGACGCGCGCCGCCTGGTGGATGACCGCATTCAAGTAAACGCCGCGGCCTGCCAGGGATGCGGCCTTTGCGCAGCCGCCTGTCCGAGCGGAGCGGCCTGGATCCCCTTGTCCACTGACCGGCAGACTATGGGGGTCTTGGAGGGACTCCTGGACCGGAAGCCGGCGAGTGTGTGAAAGCGTGCGAAGGAGGCCTCTTATGGACAAGATAGTGCTGGACGAACTGCCGCCGGGCTTCAAGAGCGAGCTGGCGGTCTACCGCGAATGGAAGGGCATGACAGCCTGTTTTACTTGTATGACCTGCGCATCCAGCTGCCCGGTGGCACAGGTGGAGCCCAGGTTCAACCCGATCAGGATAATACGGTTGGCGCTCTTGGGGCTCGAACAAGAGGTCTTGACGGGGGATGAGTTGTGGCTCTGCTCAGGATGCTATACCTGTCAGGAACGCTGCCCCAACAATGTTCCCATAACCGAATTTTTAACCCTTCTAAAAAACCTGGCCGTCCAGGCCGGCAACGCGCCCCAGGGGATCCGGGCGCAGGAGGACCTGATCAAGACCCAGGGCCGCATTTACCCGCTCGACGATTTTGACAACAAGAAGAGGCAAAAGATAGACCTGCCGCCCCTGCCTACATCATGCGAGGCGGTGGATAAGCTCTTTGTCGAGGGGAGCGGGCCCGAGCCGGCCGACGATTGAAAGGCCGGCCTAGCCAGAGGATATATAACTATTGGCGTATCGCCTTACGTGATGCCCGTCCAGGACGTGAAAATTCCGGATCCGCTTGATCGTCACCGGCGAAAATACCCCTATAGGCAGATAGATGATTCGTTTTCCCAGCTTCGCCGCCAGGCTCCGGCACCAGCCCGAGGGTGGATCGGCTGCCACGTACACCACGTTTTTCTCCAGACTGTAGTCCAGCGCGGCCATCAGCAGCCGTTCAGGCTTGCTCCTGGACGCTGAGAAAAAAGGATCCCTCCAGATGTCATACACCCGAAGCGGGGGGTAGGTGAGCATAAAGCCTCCATACTGGCATCGGCTGATCCCCGGGCCTTCCATCACCTCCCCTGCCGGCGTACTGTAAAAGGCCATGTCCGACTCCTGGCTGTGCTCACCCAACCATGTCACCCGCCACGGGAAGGACTCCCTGCCTTCCTCATCAGGGTAATCCGGGTCGAATACGACCACCACCGAGCCCACCTTCCCTCTTAGAGGCCGTTGCTCCCTGACATAAAGACGGCGGCCGAGAGGCCAATCCCGTATGGTGCTGCGCACATCCAGGCCATCCAGCATAGAGACCACAAACGGGACTATCCGGCTGTTCTCCTCGGTCTTGATCTCCATGGCCCTTCGCTTCAGATATTCCCCGTACCCTTCCACCATCACGTCTTCCGGGGGATAGGAGCATATATTCATCCCGGAGAAATTCCGCTTCCATTCGCCCGGCACTTTCTCCCTGGGCTTCCTCTTCACCGGAACAGGGACCAGTCTGCGCCTGGTAGTCTTTATCCTTCTGTGGAAACGGATACGGCGCTCATCAAGGAATAAATCTTCGCCATCCAGGTGC
>JBKHIW010000384.1:0-2609 GCA_046538465.1 Desulfobacteraceae bacterium
CCACAGGGGGAGCACTGCGGTCATGTCATGTTCCATACGTCTCCGGAGGCCGTAGAGCACTTCTGATCCGACTCCTCCGCCGAAGGTAAACGGAGTCTCGGGGTCCATGCGGTACTTGGTGTTGCGGCGGGGCAGAAAACCGTCCACCGCTTCCTGGTCCGGAACGTCCACCGGCTCTGTATAATGAGAAAGCAGAAAGCCGTCCATGCAGATTATAATGGGAAGAAGGGCCTCTTCGGCGACCGCATAGGCGATGGGCAGCGTGTCCAGGACTTCCTGGGCCGACGCACAATAGACCTGCATGCATCCGGTGTCTCGCTGGCTTAGGGTGTCGTTGTGGTCCACCCCGAGGGACCAGGGTGCCGCCATAGAGCGGTTTACGTTGACCAAGACCACCGGAAGCCTCGCACCTGCTGCCCAGTGCAGAAGCTCATGCATCAGGGCCAGACCTTGA
This sequence comes from Desulfobacteraceae bacterium, assembly GCA_046538465.1. Taxonomy (GTDB): domain Bacteria; phylum Desulfobacterota; class DSM-4660; order Desulfatiglandales; family HGW-15; genus CAZYJR01. The sequence continues at coordinate 455 of JBKHIW010000384.1, forward strand.
GAGGAGGTGGCAGTGAATACCCTTGCCCCTGAGAGCGAGCCCCCGATACATGCCGCCAGGGCCGAGGTCTCGGATTCCACTTTGATATAGCGTGCCTCTATTTCACGACGGGCGGTATAGTCGGCCAGTTTTTCCGCTATACTCGTCTGGGGGGTTATCGGGTAGGCAGCTACGACTTGGGGCCTGCAAAGACGGGCGCCCATGGCCGCGGCCTCGTTTCCGGTCATCAGCGTCATCATGGGGTCTCTCCAGTGTTTCCGGCTTCCGGCAGCACCTTGCCGGGATTCAGGATCCCGTTCTGATCCAGCGAGTGCTTTATTTGCCGCATTATCTCTACGCCTATTCCGTGTTCCAGGTTCATGAATTTCCGCTTACCGATTCCTATCCCGTGCTCTCCGGTGGCCGTGCCCCCTACGGAGAGTGCGAACGAGACTATCTCGTCATAGGCTCTGGTCAGGCTGTTGAAGAAAGCCTGGTCGTTCATGTCCCCTGCCACGTTGAGGTGCAGATTTCCGTCCCCTGCGTGGGCGGAGACGCAATTCTCCAGACCGTGCTGGTCCGCTATCGCCACCGCCCTTTCCACGAGATCAGGAAAACGGGACAAGGGCACTGCGGCGTCCATGACCACGACATCGAGGCCGGGGTGGGCCTGTATGAAGCATTCCCCGAATTGGTGGCGTATCTCCCAGAGTCGGTTCCGCTCCTCCCTCCCCACTCCTTTGTGAAAATCCGTGCATTGGTTTTCCCTGCAGACCTCGCGGGCCTGCTCGAGATCCTCTGAAAGCCCGACTTCATTGTTCCCGGTGAATTCTATCAGCAAGGTGGTCTTTTCCGGCAGCGGGTGCTCTGCCTCTAGATTGATATACCGTATAGATCGTTCGTCCAGGATCTCCAAGGCCGACGGAGTCAGCCCATAAGCCATGATGCCGTAAACTGCCTCAGCAGCCCGGCGTACGGAGTCGAAAGTGGCTACGGCCGCACTGAAGCCTTCGGGTATACCGTGAAGACGTAAAGATGCCTCGGTCACTACGGCCAGGGTGCCCTCCGAGCCGGTGATAAGTCTGACCAGGTCGTATCCGGAGGAGCTCTTGGGCGACCGAGAGCCTGCATGGACCACACGGCCGTCGGCAAGCACCGCGGTAATTCGTAGAACGTTGTCTCTTGTGGCCCCGTACTTTATCGTCCTGATTCCGCTGGCATTATTGGCTATCATTCCTCCTATGGTGGCATTCGCGCCGGGATCCGGAGGAAAGAAAAGCCCGTGTCGTGCCAGGGCCTTATTCATATCCTTGTAGGTCACCCCGGCTTCCACATCTACTTGGAAGTCCTCGGCCCGTATGGCCAATATTCTATTCATTTGCTGGAAATCGAGTACTATGCCCCCGGCCACAGGGCAGCAATTGCCCTCCAGGCTGGTGCCGGCTCCCCATGGAGTAACGGGGATACGCCTCTGGACGGCCAGCTTCAGGATCCGGGAGACCTCCTCGGTGGAGCTCGGCCAAACCACGGCCTCTGGGACGTATCCTTTGTGATGGGTTTGGTCCATGGAATGAAGATGAAGGTTGGACTCTCCTGCGGATACCCGGTCTTCACCCACAATTTCTCTCAGGGCTTGCATGTCTTTTTCTGTGATCCGTTCAAAACTCATGTCGCTATTCCTCGAGGTCCACGCTGTGCTATCGAATGAACTCTGGAAGAGCCATTGAAATCCAGGGAACGTATGTAATAAGAATCAATATTCCATAAATAAGCAAAAGATAAGGGATAACGCTACGCGCCACCTCCACTATCCCCTTGCCTGTGATTCCCGAAGCCACAAAAAGGTTCACGCCGAAGGGCGGCGTTATAAAGGCCACTTCGATGTTCAAGACCATGATTATGCCGAAATGGATGGGATCGATCTGAAACTTGTGGAGTAAAGGTAGAAAGACCGGTCCCAACACCAACATAGCCGATACGATATCCATGAAGCAGCCCATGAGCAGCATGCCGATGTTGACCAGCAGCAGGAAGAGGAACTTATTATCTATATATTGGAGAAGAAAGTCCGCAGCCCGCAGCGGTATCTGATCCACGCTGAAGTAGTAAGAAAGGATCGAGGCGTTGGCGATAATAAAAAGTAGCATCGAAGAGGTGAGGATGGACTCTCGTAATA
>JBKHIW010000385.1:0-2607 GCA_046538465.1 Desulfobacteraceae bacterium
TTGTCCCCGTACGGCGCAAGGGATATCGAGGCCGAGGAGCTGGTCAATTTCATACTCAGGTACGGAATTACCCAGGGAGCGAGCGACATTCATCTGGAGCAGGACCGCAACGGCGCCACACTGAGGTATCGCGTGGACGGCATGTTAAGAGAGCCTCGGATATCTTGGCTGCGTCAGAAGCTGCAGGAAAAGGCCGTGGCCATCATCTCCCGCATAAAAGTGATATCCAACCTGGATATCGCTGAAAAGCGCCTGCCTCAAGACGGGGGCTTCCGCCTGCACTATTACGACAAGACCGCAGGAGGCCGGATCGAACTCGACTTCCGGGTGGCCACTTGCAGGGCCAGCGTGGGCGAAAATGTAACCATCCGGATCCTGGATTCACGCAAGGCCGGTGTTGGACTGGAAAATCTAAACCATTCCCCACACGTGCTCGAACCCTTCAAGGCCTTGTTGAAGAGCTCCGCCGGCATGATTCTGGTGTGCGGACCAACAGGCAGCGGGAAGAGCTCCACGCTTTACGCCGCCCTGCAGTACATACACCATCCAGGACTCAAGATTATAACCGCGGAGGACCCTATTGAATACAGCTTTCCCGGTATAATGCAAACCCAGGTCAACTCCAAAATAGGCCTGGATTTCGCCAGGCTTCTGCGCTCGTTTCTTCGGTTCGACCCGGACGTCATCCTTGTAGGGGAGATTCGAGACCGGGAGACCGCCAGGATTGGATTCGACGCCGCTCAAACCGGCCACCTGCTTCTCAGCACACTCCATACCAACGATGCAGTGGCCGCCGTATCCAGGCTGTTGGACCTCGGCGTGGAATACGGGCAAATCGCATCCTCCTTGATGTGTGTGCTTGCACAGAGACTGGTAAGAAAAATCTGCCCCTCCTGCATCCAGGAAACCGTCCCTGACGAGACTGAATGGACAGTGCTTTTTAAAGAATACCCCGCCCACCTGCGGTTTTATAAAGGGGAAGGCTGTCCGGACTGCGAGTTTTCAGGGTATCGGGGTAGGACTCTCCTGTCCGAACTCTTTGTGGTGGAGGGGGAAATCGCCCAGGCGCTTCACAGGGGCTATGAAGAAGACCAACTCAAGAAGCTTGCCCTGGAGACCGGGATGAAGACCATGATAGACGACGGGCTGGCAAAGCTGGACCAGACCACCCTGTCCGAGATAATCCGCATGGTCCCCCACGACATGATAAAGGCGTTCAGAAACAGGCAGGATAAGCAGGAGGATATCGACTCCGTGGTCGAGGGAGCAAGTGCGGTCCGGGCACGGGAAGGCGACGGACACCGGTTCCCCCCTGTCCGAATCTCCAATCCCGAGGCCGAGCCTTCCAAGGTGGATCTCATTCAGTCTTATTATGAAAAGGCCTCGGCCGGTCGAGGCCCTGGCTTGCATAAACCTCCGGATCCCTTCCTATTCAAGGAGTTCATCGCCTCGAGCTTTAACCGAGTCTGCCGCGAGCAGGGATGTCGCTCGGTTTCATTCGAGGTGGTAGGGGACCAAGGGAGCGGCAGGCCGATGGTGCTGGCGCACCCCGAGGCTTAGGGAGCAGGCGATGGACGGCACAAAGGGACCCAGGACTATAGCCATTACCAGCGGGAAAGGGGGTGTAGGCAAGACCAACCTGGCGGTCAACCTGTGCCTGGCCCTGGCCGAGCAGGGTGCCAAGACATGCCTCCTGGACGCGGACCTGGGCCTGGCCAATGTGAACGTGCTGATGGGGCTGGAGGTGGGCGCCACACTGGAGGACGTGGTATTCGGCAGGGTTGCCTTGGATGATATCATCCTCAGGGATCGGCACGGCATCGACATCATCCCGGGAAGCTCCGGGGTCGAGCGGATGGCCGACCTAGGGGGCCGTGAGCTGGAATCCCTGCTGGAGAGCTTCTCCCGCCTTGGAGAATACGACTTTTTCCTCATGGACACCTCGGCCGGCATCTCCAAGAACGTGACTGCATTCTGTCTGGGGGCCTCGGAAGTAATCCTTGTCCTTCTGCCTGAGCCCGCCTCCATGACCGACGCCTATGCGCTGCTCAAGGTCTTGGACAGAAACGGATTCAAGGGCGTGGTCAAGGTGGTGGTAAGCCAATGCAAAACCGTGTCCGCAGCGCGGAAGTGCTACGCGCTGCTGAAAGAAACAGCGGACAGGTTTCTCGGGGCCCGGCTGGCCCTGGCCGGCGTAATCATCCACGACCAAAAGGTGCCCGCCGCCATAGCCAAGCGCGTCCCTGTTATCAAATCCTATCCCGGATCCAATGCAAGCCGCTGCATACGCCATTTGGCAAAAACCCTCCTCGGACAAGGAGCCGCCCGGGCCGGCGACGGAGGCCTGCCGGGATTCTGGACGCGATTCCTGGGGATACTCAAGGCCCCTCTGGAGCTCGGCGGAGTAGAAGAAGAGAACGAAACACAGGGCCCGGTGCCGGATGAAGGATCCGCGCCATCCCCGGGGCCGGACTATGCGAGGCTGCTCTCAGTGTTGGAATCCCTCACCCGGGAGCTGGCCTCCGTGGGGGGAGAACTGCGTCAAACCAGGGAAGCGATGGAATCTCTCTTTGCTTCCGGAATGAAGCTGCAGCAGGCCGCTGAAAG
>JBKHIW010000386.1:0-2589 GCA_046538465.1 Desulfobacteraceae bacterium
CATTCTTGGAAGCGGGTGGTGGTGCTGACCGGGCGGCCTGATTTGATGCCCCAGGAGGAGTGCTGGCGGAGGGTTGACCTATATTATGGCCGGCTCCCTGCAACCATCTTGATCAGAGACGCGGGTGGATGCTGCGGCCATCCCCCTCCAGCTCACCTTTAAGGGCGACCAATTCCATGAGGTCCTTTAGGGCTATCACCCCTTCCAGCCTTTGGTCCCGCGTAACCATCAAGCGGCTGTTGCCGCTCCTCTGCATACGGTTGAGCGCCTCGGCCGCATCTGCATCAAAAGGCACCGTGTTATCCTCTGAGCATTCCGATGCTATCTCCTGAACCGTATGCTGAGGCCATTCCTCCCGAGGCACTTTCTTGACGTCTTTGGTTGTGACACACCCTCTCAGCCGGCCGTCCGGGCCCATCACTGGATACATTTTGTGATGGTACTGATAGATGAGTTCTTCCACCAGATACTGCACGGTGATGGAAGGGTCTACTGTCACCGGGTCCCGCTTCATGATCCGGCTTACCGGCATCCCCTCCAGAGCGCCTTTGGTGACCAGCCTTTGATAGGAGCTGCGGGCGGCTCCGTGAAGAAACATGCCCAAGAGAAACCACCACATACCGCCCACGAAGTTGCCCCCCAGCACATTGAGCACCCCCAGGAGGATCAGGCCGATCCCGAACCCCGCGCCTATTCGTGAAGATATGAGGGTCGCCCTGCCGAGGTCCTTCTTTGCATGCCAGATCGCCGCTCTCAGCGCCCTGCCTCCGTCCAGCGGGAACGCGGGTATGAGGTTGAAGGCGCCAAGGAGCCCGTTTATCAAGGCGAGGTATCCCATCACCCCGTTTACCGCCTGGGAGAGGCCGGCCGTCTTGCCTGCGGCCTGGATCAGATAAAAGAACACAGCAATTGCAAAGCTGGAGATGGGCCCTGCTATGGCCATAAGAAACTCGCTTTTGGGACTCGGGGGCTCCTCACCCATCTCTGCTACCCCCCCGAATATAAAGAGTGTTATACCTTTCATAGGCATTCCGTGTCTTCTAGCCACAACAGAATGCGCAAATTCATGGACTATAATAGAAAAAAAGAGTCCGGCCGCACCTATGATACCCATCACCCAGTAGGTCTGATGAGAGAGACCTTTGTATTGTAGAGGGAACAGGCCCGTGGAGAGCGACCATGCGATCAATACCGCGATTACCACCCAGCTGAGATCCACCCGTACCTCGAACCCGAGCAGGTTGAACAATCTGAAGCGCTTTCCGAACATATAAGCCCCTCCTGGCGTTGCCCGTCTTTATTTACAGCTCACAAAGAATTACGTCTCGCCCCCTAGGCGGGCCTTTTTCATCATCTTCGAGATTTTCTCTACACTACTTCCTTAATATACTTCTTCTTCAACAACCTCCAGAACACAACGGCAAAGGCAGTTAAAGGAATAGCAAGCATCATACCGAGGATGCCGCCGAGTGCAACGCCCCAGAAGAAGACCGCGAAGATGATGAGGGCCGGATGCAGGCCCGTGCGATTGCCCATAATTCTCGGAGTGAGAAGATAGCCTTCGATTGCCTGCACCACACCGAATACGCCCAGTGTCAGCGCCACCCGCAAGACGCCTCCATCATCGCCGAAATAGGCCAGCGGCAGCGCAACGCCAAGACCCACGATGCTTCCCAGGTAGGGGATGATGTTGAGCAGCCCCAGCATCATGCCGATAACAATACCGTAGGGAACGCCGACTATGGCAAACCCTGTGGCAAAAAGTAGGCCCTGTGCCAGGGCGATGATGATCTGGCCGCGGAAGAAGGTTAGGAGGATGCCGATGAACTGATCGAACAGATAGATAACGTCTTCTCTGGTTTCCTTCTTTAGGAACGGCAGAAATTCGCCAATCTGCTTGGGTTCAAATGGCTTCGCCATGAGAAAGAAGGCAAGATAGAGCGGAATAACCGCCCAGGCGAACAATCCCGCCGCAGACTGAAACATCTGAGCAATGGGCTGCGACATCCGCTCCCACGAAGCCCGGAGCACCTTGGCCACCATTTCCCCGGGATTCTCCAGCAGGGTGCCGAACTCGGACATCAACCCGTACTTCTCCAACAGTGCGGCGACTTGCGGCCAAAGAGACCGACCCGCCTCCAGCATGGCATTGAGCATGGACGGCAAGTCTTCGAACAGCCGGAGCAATTGATTGGCGGCAAAGACGCCGGCGAACCAGATAAAGACTCCCAGCGGAATGAGCGCGGAAAGAAAAAACGAAACTAGGCCCCCGGCCTTGGACCCGCGGCAGGCCTTGACCAGCCAGCTGTAATAAGGTCGTAACAGCATCGTCAGGATACCCGCAACCACGGGCGGCAGCAATACATTTTGGAAAGCGCCGACAAAGCGCGCCAGTCCCCACATGATCCCACTGAAAACCGTTAAAAGTAACAGTACTGCTCCCAGCGTCATCGCAGCGGCAACGGTCGCACGTTGCCTTGGGCTCAGTTCGAGTTCTTTAAACATGGCTCCTCACAAGAATCTGTGCTGATGTGTGATGAGAAGAGTTGAGAGCATGAGTCAAATCCGCTATTTAGGAGCTGTCCCAAC
>JBKHIW010000387.1:0-2577 GCA_046538465.1 Desulfobacteraceae bacterium
AGTCCACCCCACCACTCAGAAAAGCGCCCAAGGGCACATCGCTTATCAGCCTGAGCTTGACCGCCTTATCGAAAATCGAAGCCAGCTCCTCAACCGCCTCCTCTTCCTTTCCCGGGGCTTCCTGTTCCTTCGTATCAAGACGCCAGTAACGCCCGGTCCTGAATTCATCCCCACTGCAGACAGCCAAGTGCGCCGGGGGAAGCTTTCTGATATGCTTGAAAATACTCATGGGTGAGGGGACATAGCCGAAGCTCAGGTAAGCGCCCAGTGCCTCGAAGTCCATCTCTTTTGAAACGTCCGGCAGGGCCAGCAAGGCCTTCAGCTCGGACCCGAAGACAAGCCTCTTGCCGTCGTATAGATAATAGAGCGGCTTCTTTCCTATCCGGTCCCTCGCCAGCACCAGCCTCCTTTGGCGCTCGTCCCAGAGACCGATGGCAAACATCCCTCTCAAATGATCCACAAACTCGAGGCCCCACTCCTCATAGGCATAGAGTATTGATTCGGTATCGCTCGTTGTCCTAAACCTATACCCCTTACCCTCCAAGACGCTCTTCAATTCGAGGAAGTTGTAGATCTCCCCGTTAAAGACCACCCAAGCCGCCCCATCCGGCGTGCCCATGGGCTGATCCCCTGTGGCAAGATCTATGATCGAAAGGCGTCTGTGCCCGAGCCCGACCGGCCCATTGACCCAAACCCCCTGGCCGTCAGGACCCCGGTGGGCCATGGTCCCGCACATGGCGTTAAGCGACTCTCCTCGTACCGGGCGCCCCTCCAGACTATATATGCCGCAGATCCCGCACACGCCCTATACCCGAAAGGTCTCCCCTGTTATCACACTTCCCCCTCAAAAAGTCACCAAGCCCCGAGCCTGCCGTTCAGCGCCTGCCTGTAAAACGCCCACGTCCCCTTCAAGTCCTTGAAGCTGATCACATCATCCCTGTAAAACGCCATGCCCCAAAGAGTCTTTGGTATGCTTTTCCACCTTGGCTCCAAGGGGTAATCAAGCTCCGTAATCCGGCTCGCCGCAGCATACTGCAGGTATTTTCCCAGGGCCAGCCTGCTGCTGGCCGTCACATTGCGCAAGCCCCGCTCCTTGACCGGATGCACCCCATACGCCTTTAGCGCCAGGGCCGGCTCGTCATAGCCGCAGGCGAAGACCTTGGCCGTTGTCCCCCCAAGCCGGGCGTTGAGCTCCAGGAAGTAGGTCTCCCCCTCCCTTGGATCATAGAGAAACTCGAAGTGATAGCTCCCCACAACACCCAGCTCCCGGGTAAAATCCATGCACCGCTTCCTGAAATCCTCCGAGAGCTCCATGGGGCGGATGGTCAGCGTCAGCCCCTCGAACTTCCTCTCCACCAGGAATCCCTGAAGGCCATAGGTGGCGCCCTCCTCCGACCTGGCTCCATGCACCACCAGGTTGGGAAGATTCCTGAACGGCTGGGCGATCAGCGGCGAGCCGATCCGCTCCAGCCCTTGGACGAATGCTATCGCCTCCTGTCTTGCCCTCGCCAAGTACACCTTGAAACTCGGAACAACTCCCCCTTCCCCCGAGGGGCGTAAACACAATGGGAAATGCTCTTCCGGAATCCCCTCCAAGACATCCACCTTCTCCTTGTCCACATAATAGGTGGGGAGGACCTCCAGCCCCACGGCCTGGGCCGTCGAGATCTGCCGCCTCTTGGAAAGGATCCTCTTCGTCGTATCAGCAGAAGGAACCCACAAGGCAAAGCCTTTCAAAACATCACGGTTTTGATCGAGCCACATGGCCTGCCTTTCCTGGATGCAAAGCAATCCGGCGGCCTTGAAGGAGGCAAGGCACGATCGGATAGCCCGGATCCCTTCCTCCGTATACAACAGCCCAGGGTCCAGGCGATACGAGGCCGCTAGGTGCCTGCTCGCCGGTAGGGGTTCGCTGCTCTTTCCGATGCATATGAGCCCGGGCTGCCACCCCTGCTTGCCCCAGCTACGCAAGCAGGCCAGCACGGGCGGACCGAACTGGCCTAGTATCATCGGTCGAAAGGCACTATTGTCGCTCATGGGTCAGGGCTATCCGCATTTCCAAAAGAAAGATGGATTCGGGCCGTCAATGGGAATGCATATTGACGCCGGAGTCTTGGGCTGCTAGAGAACCCTTGAATTAGTCCTTTCTATCCTCAGTTCCGCAGCCGATATGTCTGCAGGGGGCCATGCACATGAAGCCTAGGATCCTTCAGGTGGTTCTGGACATGCAGTACGTGGGAGAAAAAATGGTCGCCACTCTGGCCCGCGAACTCTCTGATGAATTTGACTTTTCTTTCTGTTGCCTGGACACCGTGGGGCTCCTGGGTGAAGACCTCCAACGGGAAGGCCTTTCGGTTACAGCGTGACCGGATCGGCCTTGTCCGGGTCGATGCCGAACTCCGCGATCGCGCCCGCCACCACCTTGCGCTCGAGCACGCCCTGATCCGCGAGCGCCATCAGCGCCCCCACGACGATGGACTTGCGGTCCACCTCGAAGAATTCCCGCAGGGCCTGCCGGCTGTCGCTCCGGCCGAAGCCGTCCGTGCCGAGCGTCACGTAGCGGCCGGGCACCCACTG
>JBKHIW010000388.1:0-2573 GCA_046538465.1 Desulfobacteraceae bacterium
CTCATTTTTTATTCCGGCCTATATTTTTTGTGTGATCTTGTTAATGATTTTTCCTGGCTTGATCACCTTTTTACCTAATTTGATGCGATGATTGGGGCCGGTTCATGAGCTGTTGCGGAGAGTTAAACTGACTTAGAGAGGATTAGCGCGATGACGAAGACTTTTATGCCCAGTGTGAAGACCGAAGAGGAGCTCAAGGGGCTCCAGCTCAGGGGATTGAAGTGGACGGTTGGTCACGCGTTCAACGGATCGCCGACATACCGTGAAAAGCTCGAGCAGGCGGGAGTCTCGCCGGTGGATATACGCTCATTGGACGACCTCCAGCGGCTTCCTTTCACCACCTCCAAAGACCTCCAGGAGGGCTATCCGTTCCCCCTGCTCTCGGTGCCTTACCGGGATGTGGTTCGTATTCATGCCTCCTCGGGCACAACAGGCAAGAGAAAGGTCCTGAGCTACACGCAGAAAGACATTCAGGATTGGGCCCATTTTTTCGCCCGCTGCTACGAGATGGCCGGGCTGACCCCGGAGGACCGGGTCCAGATAGCTGTGGGCTACGGTGTGTGGACAGCCGGAGTGGGCTTTCAACTGGGGTGCGAGAGATTCGGGGCCATGGCCCTGCCGGCCGGGCCCGGCAACCTGGACATGCAGTGTGACTTTTTGGTGGATTTCCAGACCACTGTAATGTGCTGCACCGCCTCCATGGGACTGCTGATGGCCGAAGAGGTCAGGCGACGAGGGCTGCGCGACAAGATCAACCTCAAGAAAATGATCTTCGGCTCCGAGCGGTCCAGCGAGGCCATGCGGGCAAGGATCCAGGAGCTCCTGGGACTGGAGCACATGTTCGACATCCCTGGAATGACCGAGCTCTACGGCCCGGGGACAGGTCTCGATTGCGTGTATCACAACGGGATTCACTACTGGTCTGACTATTATATCCTGGAGATCCTCGATCCTGAGACCCTGGAGCCGGTGCCCGAGGGAGAGGTGGGGGAGATGGTGGTCACCACGCTTGTCAAGGAGGCGGTCCCATTGATCAGGTATCGGACCAGGGACCTCACCAGGCTGATACCAGGGCGGTGCGAATGCGGATCCATACTGCCGCGGCATGACCGAATCCTGGGCCGATCGGACGACATGATCATCTTCCGAGCCGTCAACATCTATCCTGGGCAGGTGGACCATGTGCTCTCCAAGATAGAGGGCATAGGGAGCGAGTACCAAATCGTCCTGGACAGGGGTGAGGACGGCAGGGATTACATGACCCTCAAGGTGGAGAGGGAAGAAGGTGCGGACAAGACGCGCGACCCGGAGCTGGCAAAGATCGTAGGGGAAGAGATAAAGAGGGGGATCATGGTGAGCGCCGGGATAGAGATCCTTGACTATGGCGCCCTGCCGCGCTCGGAGCGAAAGAGCAAGAGAGTTTTTGACAACAGGGACTGAAACCGGAAGGCCGCCCTTACGGCGGCCTCCTGGATAAGCATAAGTGATTGCTCCGGCTGGACCGGGCCGGATCGGAGGTAACTCAATGAAGAAGTTCGACTATCACATGCCGCAGAGCCTGGAGGAGGCCTACGGTCTGATGGAGGCGGAAAAGGGCTCGGCCCGCTACATTGCGGGCGGAACTGACGTGATCGTTCGGGTGAATCAAGGGGCGCTCAGACCGAGCGCGCTGATTTCACTTCGTCATATAGAGGAGCTAAAGGGAGTCCATTGGAACGGCGGACTGACTCTAGGGGGTATGACGCTTTTCAGGGATTTGGAGCGGGACCGGGAGATCGAGCGGGTATACCCGGCTCTCACCCAGGCCGTGCGGGTCCTGGCCAATCCTCAGGTAAGAAACGTGGCCACCATTGGTGGGAATCTGGCCAACGCCGCTCCGTCGGCCGACTGTGCGCCTCCTCTGCTGGTGCTGGAGGCGGAGGTGAACATAAAGGGTCCGGGAGGGGAGAGGTCGGTGCCGGTGGAGCAGTTCTTTACAGGACCCGGCGCCACCTGCATGGAGCCGGCCGAGGTCCTGGGCTCTATACACATCCCCCCCACGGATGTGGGCGCCGGCATGGCCTTTCTCAAGGCGGGCCGGGTGAGCCAGGACATTGCGATTGTAAACGCTGCTGCAATGGTGGTGATGGATGACAAGGTGTGCCGAAAATGCCGCCTGGCTGCCGGAGCGGTAGCCCCTGTGCCGCTCCGCTTGAAGCGAGCCGAAGAGGCGGTTGAGGGCCGGGAGATCACCCCCGACCTGGTGGAGGAGGTAAAGGGGATTGTGGAGGAAGAGGTAAGTCCTATTACCGATGTGCGCTCCACCGCAGAGTACAGAAGAATCATGTCCGGGGTCCTGATCAAGCGCGCCCTATACCAGGCATCAGACGCGGCCCGCCGGTGAAAGATTTATCGAGAGACAATGTGGAGGATAACGGATGAAAAGGGAGATATATTTTAACCTCAACGGCTACCCGGTATCAGCGGAGGTCGAGTCTCACCGGATGCTGCTGGATCTCCTCAGGGACACCTTTGACCTCAAGGGGGCGAAGCCCGGGTGCCGCCAGGGAGAGTGCGGGGCCTGCACTGTCCTT
>JBKHIW010000389.1:0-2573 GCA_046538465.1 Desulfobacteraceae bacterium
CAAAGAGGCGGACGGCTCCTGACGCCCTCGGAACCCCTTCCGCCCCCCGGAAGCCATATGCCGTCAATACGATCTCACCCGACCGAGATCCGCCCGGTCCGGGTGATTGAGAAAGGAGAAGACCGATGAATCTTTCAGAGACCATCAGCAAAGGGGCCCGATACTTCCCTGAAAAGCCGGCCTTGATTTACAAAGGAAGGAGTTGTTCATACCGGGAGCTGGACAACGCTGTAAACCGGGCCTCCGCACACTTCAGGGATCTCGGGCTGAGACCGGGCGACAGAGCCGCCCTCTATGCGGAAAACAGGCCGGAGTGGATCATCTCATACTTCGGCATCATCAGGCTGGGGGCCACGGTGGTCTGCATCAGCTCGGCCTACAAGAGCTCAGAGCTGCACCACCTTCTAGGGGACTCGCGCCCCTCCATGGTGATAACCACTGAAGGGCTTGTGGGGCATATTCCGAAGGAAGCCGAAGGAAGCCCGCCGCTCCACATCGTGGTGATGGAGCAGGACCGGCTGCTCTCCTCGATTTGGGAGAATCCGCCGCAGGAGCCGGTCGACTTTGAAATTCCGCGGTGCGCGCCTGACGAGACCTGCGTGATACTTTATACGGGCGGCACCACCGGGATTCCCAAAGGGGCTATGCTCACTCACCAAAACCTGCTCTATACCTCCCAAAACGTATGCTACCACGAGGGCACCAGCCACAAGGACGTGATGTTGTGCTTCATGCCGCTTAATCACGTGTTTGCCGGTAACCACATAATGAACGCGGCCTTTTACGCATGTGCCGCATTGGACCTGCACAGGTCGTTCGACATGGACGAGATCCTTGCCTCCATATCCGAAAACGGGGTAACCCGGCTCTATGCAGTGCCCACGGTCTATATAAGGTTCCTCAACAACCCCGAATCGCATCCCTATCTCAGGGCGGTCAGGTATTCGTTCTCCGCGGCCACCAGCATGCCCTACGAGGTGGTGCGGCGGTGGAAGGAGACCTTCGGCCTGGACATATACGAGGCATACGGCATGACCGAGACATCATCACTGGCCACCTTCAACCACATGTATCGCCACAAGGCCGGCTCAGTGGGCACCCCGGCCGGGCTGGTCGAGGTCAGGCTGGTCGATCCCGAGGGCCGGGAGGTGGGCCCGGATGAGCCTGGAGAGGTCCAAGTCCGTGGACCGAATGTGATGAAGGGCTACTTTGACCGGCCCAAAGAGACCTCGGCCGCCATGCAGGACGGCTGGCTCAAGTCCGGAGACATCGGCCGCATGGACCGAGAGGGCTACTTCTATATTCTGGACCGGGTCAAGGACATGATCATAAGCGGCGGCCTGAACATCTACCCCAGGGAGGTCGAAGAGGTCCTCTACACGCACCAGGCGGTGGAGGAGTGCGCAGTGGTGGGCCTTGAACACCCTGAATACGGCGAGTGCGTCACCGCATTTGTACAGGCGAAGCAGGGAGCGCGGGTGGACGAGGTCGAACTCATCGAGTTCTGCAAACAGCGAATGGCCTCCTACAAGGCCCCGAAGAGGGTTGTCTTCGAGCGCGCTCTGCCCAAGTCCCCCCAGGGCAAGATACTCAAGCGGGAGCTCCGCGCACCCGGGTCGGATTAGGCGGAAAAGCAGTAACCCTTTATTGCTCCTTGTCCTCCGGACGGGTCTAGGACCGGAGCTGGGCGGCGAGCATACCGGCAAGCATCAGGCCGCAGCCCACGACTCCCCTGAGACCAAGGACCTCCCCCAGGATCAGCCAACCGGCAAGCGCGGCGAACACCGCCTCCAGGCTGAGGATCACAGCCGCATGCACCGGGGGGGCGTGCCGCTGGGCGATCACCTGGAGGGTGTAGGCCACGCCCACTGAAAGGAGACCCCCGTAAAGTATCGGCACGGCCGCACCCCTTATCCCCGCCCAGGTGATCGTCTCCAGGGCCGAGGCAGCCGCCAGGCTCAAGACGGAGCAGACTGCGAACTGGGTGCAGGCCAGCCGGATCCTCCTTACCTTGGGAGAGAGCCACCCCAATATAAGCACATGTCCAGCCCAGAAAAAAGCTCCCAAAAGCTCCAGGAAATCCCCCTTGGCCAGGGAGAAATCCTCTGTAACGCTGAGCAGATAAAGCCCCGCCACAGCCAGGCATGCCCCGAGCCATCCGCCCCACCCGGGTCTGAAGCCCCACATCAGCCCCATAAGGGGGACTATGATCACGTAAAGGCCGGTTATAAAGCCGGCCTTGCCTGCGGTGGTATAGACCAGGCCCACCTGCTGTAAGGCGGCCGCCACAAAAAGCACCACTCCGGCAAGCCCGCCCCCCCAGAGGGAGGTGGGGGCCGCAGCGGCCTGAGGAGATCCGCTTTGAACGCCTCCAGGCACCAGGGGCCTTGATCTCAAGGCCAGGGGGAGAAGTATCAGCGAGCCCAGGGCGAAGCGCACCCCATTGAAGGTGAAAGGCCCCACGTGCTCCATTCCCGCCCTCTGCGCTACAAACGCGCTCCCCCATATCAAGGCCGTGAGGAGCAGCAGCCAGTCCGCCTTGAATACCTCTCTGTCCAATATGAATCCGCCTT
>JBKHIW010000390.1:0-2560 GCA_046538465.1 Desulfobacteraceae bacterium
TTTCAAGAGCTCCACCGCAACGGCCATGTTGTTAAAGTAACAAAAACCCCAACACGAATCTGCACTGGCGTGATGGCCGGGAGGCCTTATCAATCCAAAGGCTGGCTCCTCCATTCCCAGTATTGCCGCCTTGATTGCGCCCCCTGCGGCCAGCGCCGCAATATCATAAAGCCCTCGACTCCGGACCCTCTCCACGTGTCTGGCGGTATGAACCGCTGATATGTCCTCCTCCGATGCAGGCCCCGGAGCAACCATCTCTACATACTGAGAGACCTCCTCAACAACAGCCTCCATACGCCCGGCCGCGGCAGCGGGATCCGAAGTGTATACGGAATAGAACTCCTCGTGAAAAACGACCTTCATGCCCTCAAACTCCGCTCATCCACCGGCAGGCTCGGAACTCACCGCCTCCACCGTGAATTCACTGACATCCTTGGGAAGATCCTCGAAGACCACTGCGAAGGGGATCGAGCCTCCCGGGGGCACTTCTTCATTAGTCCCGGCCTGCCCCTTCTTTGTGTTCATCATCTCCTCGAGCTCATTCATTGACCCATTCCTAAGCAGCTCTTCGCTCAGAGGATTTCCTGCGTACGCCTTCCTGGAGGCCACTACCTTCTCCATGGAGTCCAAGATGGCCGCCTGAACCAGGATGAATCTCCTGGGATCGGGATAATTGTTGAACACCTCGCCGCTTATAACAAAGCGTTGAGCCTTGTCTTCAGTGGAAAGAAAGGTACCTTTGACATCCTTGAAGGAGAGCCGGCGAACACCTTGATCTATCACACCTTTTTCTGTTTCAGGCCTGAGGAAGGAAAGAGGACCAGGAAGCAGGTTTGGGGTTACATAATAAAGGATTGCAAAAGCTGCTAAAACAACAACTAATATCGTCAAAAAAACGGGCAAAAATATTGAACGCCGCCTAGTTTTGGGTCCGGACGCCGAGTCCGCCTCCGAACGGCTCTCCGCTTCATCATCGGCCTCGGACTCATCGATGATCAATCCCTGCTCCTCCCCGCCCGCCCCGCTCAAGGCCTTATTCTCCGCCTCATCCTCCTCGTTTTCTTCCGGAATTTCTTCTTCCAAAAATGATTCCCAGGCCTCGTCCTCGGCATCCTTTTCCGCTACAGGCTCAGCTTCCCCAAGATCAGGGTATTCACGCCCGTGAGCCGAGTCCACCGCCTCATCTTCCACAGGGGTCTCTGCCGGCGTTTCTCCTGGGGCCTCCGATTCGGGGAGGGCGTCCAGAACAATAGTCTCTTCCGAGTCCTCGATTCCGGCGCTCCCGGGCGGAAAGACCCTGAAAACGCTGCCGCACTGGGAACACCGAACCTTTGTGCCCCTCTCCTTCACCAGCCCCTCGTCAAGACGAAAGCGGGATTCACAGGTCTCACACCGAACGATCATTCATCTCCTCCTCTCTTCAGGACCGCAAGACCTTCACTCCAGTGTATAGATATCCGGTAACTGGCGATACCTTTCTTTAAAATCCAAGCCATAGCCTACCAGGAATCCTTCTTCCACCTTAAAGCCTGTATAATCGATTCTGACATCCTTGCAACGGCGTTCACTCTTGTCTATAAGTGCACAGACCGCAACAGAGGCCGGATCTTTTACGGAGAGCAAGTCCACTATCGAATGCATGGTCAGGCCTGTATCTACTATATCCTCCACCAAAATCACAGCCTCTCCCCGAACATCAAGCTCCAGGTCTTTAGTCAACCTCACATTACCCGAAGACTCGCTTCCCGATCCATAGCTCTCGGCCCTGATGAAATCCATGCGGCAGGGTATAGTAAGCTCCCTCACCAGATCCCCGAAGAAAAACACCGCCCCGGTCAAGACGCCTATTACAACAGGCTCCAGCCCTTGGTAATCAGCGGAAATTTCTCCGGCTATTTCCTGTACTCTGGTCCTTATAGCATCCTTTGAGATAAGAGGCGCTTTGCTAAGCTTCAATGGCGGAACCACCTTTCCGGCCATAGATTCAGGCGCGCACAAGTTCATTCAAGAAAAGGCAGGGGCGTGCCCTTTCTGTAAGCCAAGGCTTGGCAGGAAGCGACCAGGGCCCCGCTCTGATCAGTGACCTTGATTTCATAGGTGGCAGTCTTCCGGCCCTTATGGATCTCCCGGGACTCGGCTCGGAGTCTGCCGTTCATATTCGGGGCCCGGTGATACACCAGGGACATGCTGAGGGCCACAGCAACGGTCCCGTGAGCATTGCATGAAACCTCGAACGCCTCGTCCATAAGCGAGAAAATGGCACCCCCATGCAGCATCCCGAAAATATTCCCGGTGTCCTCCCCAGGGTCCATCTCCACCACGGCTAGGCCCGGGCCGGCCTCCACCAGCTTGAGGCCCAGCTTCCTGGCATAAGGCTCCCGCTCCACCTCCCGGTAAAGAGACTCTATGACCTTGCCCGACACAATCCGGCCCCCGTACTCTCCGCCGCGTCCAAAGGACCCCGCCCTGCTGTTTTCTTTCGAAAAGCTAGCAGACATCCACAGGAGGTTCAACCAGAAAGCCGGCGGCGGCTTTCACGTTCAGGCCCTCTTGAACTCAT
>JBKHIW010000391.1:0-2554 GCA_046538465.1 Desulfobacteraceae bacterium
CACAAAAAGAGGTTGAAGTCTAACAACCCTGAGTTGTAATTTATTGCAGAATAAAGACCACTTTAAGCTGTAGGGAGGTGCTGAAATGGGAAAAGAAAGAGTTCTTGTAGTCGACGATGAGGAAACCGTGAGGCGGTTAATGGTCGATATCATCAGCATGTAAGACTATGAAGTTCACACGATTCAAGACGGAGCAACGACCCCTTTACCACCTAGAGCAAAAACATGTCGACAGAGAGAGAAGATGAGGACTGACCTAGACTACTGTAAGAATCAACAGGCAAGCCGCACTTCTTGGACAGAAAAAACACCCTGACTACGTAATAAGGCCCTCCAAAGGCTCAGGGACCAGAAGCGCCGGGATTGCGACAATCTTGCAAAGATGGACTCGATATCACATCAATATTTGCTGATTCCGAGTAGTTATCAAGTTCTTGCAAAAAAGGACTCGATGGATTTTCTATCTCTTTCCATTTTAGAGTACGCCCGAGGAGGGCGCAATCCATGACAAGATCGACAAGGACAACACCACCATCGTGGACGGTGCCGGCACCAAGGCCGCCATCAAGGTCTGCGTGAAGCAGATCCGCGCCCAGATCGAGGGGAACACGTCGGATTATGACCGAGAAAAGCTGCAGGAGCCCCCGGCCAAGACCATCGGGGGCGTGAATGCAGGGGGTACAAATTTAACCATGCCACGACCATGGACAAGGTCGCCGAGACGGAGGAATTGAGCCGCCCCCCGCAGCGGAAGTGATCGTCAGGAAGACGCCTGCAACCCTGGAGCTGGTGTTTTGCAGTTCAATAATCATCATACTGATCTCGATCCCGGTGGGGACTTATGCTGGGGTCAGACCCGAGTCCTGGATTTCCGGGTTTCTAATGGGGGCCGGCATTGTGGGAGTGTTTATCCCGGTATTCCTTACCGCCATAATGCTGATCTACCTCTTTGCCGCGGAGTTGAACTGGCTCCCGTCTTAGGGCAGAGGAGAGACGGTGAGGCTATGGGGGTTCTGAAATTCGGGTCTCATGACCAAGAATGGACTGCTCCACCTGATTCTTCCCAGCGTATCCCTCTCCTCCATAATGCTTCCCTTGTTCATACGCCTCATAAGGGCGGAGATGAAGGAGGTTATGGAGACCGAGTACATAAAATTCGCCAGGGCCAAGGGCCTGGCCCCGCGGCGGATACTCATAGTCCATGCCTTCAAGAATACCCTGCTCCCGGTGATCACGGTGGGAGGGGTGCAGTTAGGAACCATGATCGCCTTTACTGTGTTGACAGAGACCGTTTTCCAGTGGCAGGGCATGGGATTCATCTTTTTGGAGGCAGTTGAGCGTGGCGATACCTCACTCCTGGTCGCCTATCTGGTGTTTGTGGGCGTGGTCTTTGTGACGGTCAACACAGTGGTGGATATTATCTACGGCCTGGTCAACCCAAAGGTCAGGATAGCGGGCAGGAAGTAGTATGGGGGCTTGGAATAGTCTCAGAAAGTCCTTTTTCCTCTACAGCTTCCTAAAGGACCCCCTGGCGGTCGGAAGCCTGGTGGTCCTGGTGATCTTGATGTCCGCCGGGTTTCTCGCCCTGGTGATATCGCCGCACAATCCGTATGACACAGCCACCATCGACATACTGGACGCCGAGACCCCGCCGGTGTGGATGGAGGGGGGGGGCCCGGGCTTTTTGCTCGGGACCGACTCCCAGGGGCGAGACATGCTCTCCACGATACTTTACGGGTTGCGTGTTTCCATCGTGATCGGGCTGGGAGCAGTGGTGTTGCAAGCGTTCCTGGGCATCATGATAGGGCTGATTTCAGGATACAGCGGAGGCCGGCTTGATGCAATCCTTATGAGGATAGCCGACGTCCAGCTCTCGTTTTCCACATATATGGTGGCCATCTTCATTGGGGCGATTTTCAAGACGGTTTTTGGAGTGGGGCTCTACGCCCAGGTCGCGGTGCCCTTCCTGATCATAGTGATCGGGCTTGCGGAGTGGCCACAGTACGCGAGAACAGTCAGGGCCTCGGTCCTTGCCGAAAAGGGGATGGAGTATGTGGAGGCGGCCCGGGTGACAGGGCCTCCTTCAGGTCGTATCATGTGCTCGGGGGAGATAACGGCGGTGGACGAGGTTGACTTCGAGTTGGGGAGGGGAGAGAGGCTCGGCCTGGTGGGCGAGTCAGGTGCGGGCAGGTCAGTAACCGGATTCGCCTTGATAGACCTGATCAGCAAACCGGGATACATCGCAAACGGCTCTGTGTGTTTTTCAGGGGAAGGAGCTCACCGGACTCAGCGATCCTCAGATGCGACTGGTGAGGGGCAACGACATCAGCATGATCTTCCAGGACCCCATGATGACGCTCAACCCGGTCCTCACCATCGGCACGCAGATGACCGAGACTCTTTACGCCCACCGCAACATCGGAAAGCGGGAGGCCGAGCAAAGGGCCGTGGAGTCGCTTCGCAAAGTGCACCTCCCCAGCCCGGATCGACGTCTCAGACAGTACCCCCATGAGCTTTCCGGCGGGATGCGCCAGCGGGTGGTGATCGCCATAGC
>JBKHIW010000392.1:0-2551 GCA_046538465.1 Desulfobacteraceae bacterium
GTGATGGAGCTTTGCGACAGGGTGATGGTGCTAAACTACGGAGTACAGATAGCCGAGGGCACTCCTCAAGAAGTGGTCCGCAACCCAGGCGTGGTCGAGGCATATTTGGGGAGGTTCCGTATGAGCGAATCCGCTTGATGAACGGGAGAGCAATCCCCATCGGCCCGGGTACAACGCCCACGGGGAGATGAGTCTCATGTTAAAGCTTTCAGACGTCCACGTCTCTTATGGCCTTGTTCGAGCGCTGTTGGGTATATCGCTCGAAGTACGGGAGGGAGAAGTGGTAACCCTGCTCGGGTCCAACGGCGCGGGAAAGACTACGGCCATTCGAGCGGCCCAAGGTTTGATCCGGCTTTCCCGGGGGGATATTCGATTTCAGGGGAAGTCCATTTTGAGATTGGGGCCGGAGGAGGTAGTGGCCAGCGGCTTATGTATGGTCCCCGAGCAACGGTATCTTTTCCCCCACATGTCGGTACTGGAAAACCTGGAATTAGGCGCTTATACACGCCACGCCCGCAACGATCGGGGCATGAGCCTCGAGTGGGTCTACAGGCTCTTTCCCGTGCTCGAACGAAGACACAGGCAAAAAGCCCATACTCTGTCAGGGGGAGAACAGCAGATGGTCGCCATAGGAAGGGCTCTCATGTCCAAGCCCAAGCTTCTGATGCTGGATGAACCATCGCAGGGGCTCGCCCCCCTGCTTGTGGACGAGGTTTTTAGGACTATCGCCGAGATTCAGGGGGAAGGTATTTCCATCCTGTTGGTGGAGCAAAACGCCCAACACGCCCTGGAGCTTGCGAAGAGGGCCTATGTGCTGGAAACGGGAAGAATCGTTCGTGAAGGACCAGGTCGTGAACTTCTAAGAGACGAAGAGATCCGCAAGGCTTATCTAGGGCTTTAGGGGGAGGACTCACGTGGGATCGCAGTAAATGAAAGGCATGAAGCCATGACGTCGTACGATATGTTGAAGGACAAAGTTATACTTGCGGTGGACGACGAGCCTGACGTACTCGAGGTGCTCAAGGAGCACCTGGACGATTGTCTCGTGCACACCGCAACGGATCGTGAAACAGCCCTGCAGTTGCTCCAGAGCTATACATACGATATCGTCATTCTGGATATTATGGGGGTGGACGGTTTCGGCCTCCTGGAATACTGTGTCGCCCGGGGCCTGCCAACGGTGATGCTCACCGCCCAAGCAATTACACCCGAGGCGCTCAAAAAGGCCATTCAGTTGGGAGCGGTGTCCTTCCTGCCCAAGGAGGAAATATCCCGAATCACATCTCACTTGCAAGACGTAGTGATGGCTGAAGGAAAACCGGTTTGGCGGAAGGTCTTCGAGCGGCTGGAGGAATTCTTTAGTCAGCATTTCGGCTCCGACTGGGAGGATAAAGACAGATTCCTGAAGGAATTTATGGAGGAGTTGAAAAGGACATCGTAATAGTAGATACTAATACCGAGATGCAATAGAAGATATTGGGAATCCAAAGATTTCTTTCTTTATAAGGCGGCTGGATGAATCTAGCCGCCTTCGAAGCGAAGGGGATGCTGAAACCGGGTTTTGAGACGATAGAACAAGTGATTGAGGGGCTGGAGGCGGAGGAGTACATCGCTGACCGCGCCTTGGCCACGGTGCTTTTCCTGGCCAATCGCCTGGAAAAGCCCATCTTTCTTGAAGGAGAGCCGGGGGTAGGAAAAACCGAGGTGGCCATTGTCATGGCACGGCTCTTCGGAGCCGACCTCATTCGGCTCCAGTGCTACGAAGGCCTGGATGCATCCAGCTCGCTTTATGAATGGAACTACCCCAAGCAGTTGCTCCATATCAGGATGAAGGAGAGGGAAGACATAGACACTGAGGAGCTTGAAAAGACACTCTATAGCTCAAAATTCCTCATCCGCAGGCCTCTTCTCGAGGCTGTTCTCAGGGCGGACAGCCGGGCGCCCGTTTTGTTGATAGATGAAATCGACCGGGCAGACGAGGAGTTCGAGGCCTTTCTCCTGGAGGTGTTGTCCGACTTCCAGATCACCATCCCGGAGATGGGTACCATTAGGGCCAAGGAACGGCCCATGGTAGTGGTAACCTCCAACAGAACCAGGGATGTGCACGATGCGCTCAAAAGACGCTGTCTCTACCATTGGATCGAATACCCTTCATTCGACAAGGAGTACCGTATAATAACCACGAAGCTCCCGGGCATTGAGAGCGGCTTTGCCGAACAGATAACCGCTTTCATGCAGCATATCCGCACGTTGGATCTGCTCAAGAGACCCGGTGTGGCGGAAAGCCTGGACTGGGCTCGGGCCCTTATGGCCATGCACGTGAATTATTTGGACGAAGACGTGGTTTCGGACACCCTGGGATGTGTCCTCAAGTACCAGGAAGACATCAGAAAGTTCCAGGAAGAGGGTCTGGGTGCGGCTTTATGATCGCGGGAGGGCTGCAGGAAGAGGGGCGATCAGCAAACCCGCCGCCCCATGAAGGGCTGGCCGCCAGAGTCACGGCCTTTGGAGACTTCTTGAGGGCAAGGGGATTCAGGGTCTTTCCCACGGG
>JBKHIW010000393.1:0-2551 GCA_046538465.1 Desulfobacteraceae bacterium
CGGATAAGGATATGCCTGGCGCGGACTTCTTCCGGCCTCTCAAATCTCTCAGGGTTTTCCTCATAGAAGGCCCGCGCCTCCTCCTCGGTGACCCGGGAGCTCTCGCCGAAGCGCATTTGGACAAGTTTTTGAACGGCCTTGGATCTCCGTATCTCGTCCTTCAATGAGTCGGGTGTAACCCCCATCCGTTTGAGCGCTTGCTCGAACTCTTCTTTTGATGAAAAACGGCCCCGAATTCGCTCCCATTCCTCATCCAACTCCTGTTCTGTCACCTCGATTCCCTGCTCCACGCTGGCCTGATAGAGAAGCTCCCTGTCTATCAAGCTCTCCAGCAGCCTGGGGCGGAAACCTTCGAGCTGCTCGGGGCTGACTTCCCGGCCGGCCTGGATCAGCCTCTGCTGAAGTCCGCTCATTTCCCGATCCAGCCGAGCCTTTGAAATTGGGGTTCCATTTACCAATGCGGCCGCATCTTCACCTGCGTCGGATCCCACGGCCGGCGTCGCTAACAGGACCAGCAGCACCGCTGCCGGCAGCTTGCCTGCGAATGTCTTCATCAATCACTCCTCTCCAACTATTCTTCGAGTTAAACAATTCCCCTCCCGTGGGAAACCGGCTCCACGGGCGGCAGGTTGATTTTGTCCTCGTAACGTGCTTATGTACATCCCATCACTAACAGTATCACACCGGGATTTTCAAGAGGAAAGGAGTATCAATCGGACGTGGAATCGGCTCATGGAGATAAAAAACCGGGAGGGGATGCATCTTTCCCCTTCAATATCGATGAAGCCCAGAGGACCCTGGATACAAAACGGGAGCGCCTGGGCCGGGGTCTTTCATATGCAGAAAAGATCCTTTGTCTGCATCAGGTTCCACGAGAAGCCGCGGCCCCGGGGAAGGATGAAATCCTGCGCTTGTCCCCCGATCGGGTGGCAATGCAGGATGCAACAGCCCAGATGGCCATGCTCCAGTTCATGCTTGCCGGAAGAGACCGAACAACCACAGCCGCCACCATCCACTGCGATCATCTCATCCTGGCCTCGGAAGGGGCTGAGGCTGACCTTAAGGCCGCCCTTAGGGAAAACCGCGAGGTGTACGAATTCCTCGCCTCTGCAGCGGCCCGGTACGGAGTCGGTTTCTGGGGTCCGGGTTCCGGGATCATCCACCAAGTTATACTGGAGAACTATGCACTCCCCGGCGGCCTCATGATCGGGACCGACTCCCACACCCCGAATGCAGGCGGTCTGGGCATGCTCGCCATAGGGGTGGGAGGAGCGGACGCGGCAGAGGTCATGGCGGGGCTGGCCTGGGAGACGCCCAGGCCCAGACTGATGGGCGTTAATCTGAGAGGCCGGCTTTCAGGCTGGGCTACGGCCAAGGACTTGATCCTGGAAATGCTCCGCCGGTTTACGGTCAAGGGTGGAACCGGCATGATCATAGAATACTTCGGCGAGGGAGCAGGCACCCTCTGCACAACAGAAAAGGCAACTATTGCCAATATGGGTGCAGAGCTGGGGGCTACCACCTCGGTCTTCGTCTATGATCAAACCATGGACGAGTACCTTAGAAACACGGGGCGGAGCCGAGCGGCGGATTGGGCCCGCGCCGCCGGCGACATCCTTTGCCAGGACCCGGTTTGTCTTGACACCCCGGACAAGGTCTTCCAGCAAGTGGTGGACCTGGACCTCGGATCCATTGAGCCGTCCCATGCCGGCCCTTTCAGCCCGGATCGGGTTATCCCCGTGCGGGATTTCCGCCGGGCGGTGGAAGCGGAGGACTGGCCCCTTAGTATCTCGGCAATCCTGATCGGCTCCTGCACCAACAGCTCCTACCCTGACCTCTGCGCTGCAGCGGATGTGCTGGATCAAGGAGCGCGCCACGGTCTGAGGCCGAAGGTTCCTGTCTTGCTTTCCCCGGGCTCGCACCGTATCCGGGAGACGATACGAAGGGACGGCATCCTGGCCCGGCTGAAGGACTCAGGGGCCTTAGCGCTGAGCGCCTCCTGCGGACCATGCATAGGCCAGTGGCTACGCAGGGACGTGAAAAAGGGAGCCCCGAACTGTATCTTCACCACCTTCAATAGGAACTTCAGGGGAAGAAACGACGCAAATCCAGAGACAAGGGCCTTTTTGACCTCTCCGGTCCTGGCCGCTGCCCTGGCCCTGTCCGGGGACCCAGGGTTCAATCCCGTGACCGATGAACTCATCGGCGCGAGGGGAGAAAGATTCAGGCTGGAGCCCCCAACGCCGCCAGACCTCCCTGAAAAGGGCCTGGAACCGGCGGGCCAAGGATTCGTCCCCCCGCCTGAAGACGGCACAAAGGTGAAGGTCAAGATCCCGCGGGACTCGGAGAGGCTGCAGTTCCTGGAGCCGTTCCCGCCCTGGGACGGCGAGGACTTCAAAAAGCTCCCGGTCCTGGTCAAGACCAAGGGTAAGACCACTACTGATCACATCAGCCCGGGCGGGGCTTGGCTCCGATTCCGCGGTCACCTTGCCAACATCTCGGAAAACCTTTTGGAAGGAGCGGTTAACGCCTTCACCGGGGAGGCCGGAAG
>JBKHIW010000394.1:0-2541 GCA_046538465.1 Desulfobacteraceae bacterium
CTACATGCCCCCTCTGTGAGATCCGCTACACCTCAATATCGGGGCTCATCGAATCCATACGAAAACCTAATCTCAGGGTCACACTCAATATCAACACTTTCCTCCAAGAACTCATGGGCGATAATCTGCTGAGAAGAGGAGAGGTTACCATGAATGACAAAATCAAGGTGCTGTTCATCTGCCAGCACAACAGCGGCCGGAGCCAGATGGCTGAAGCATTTCTGAAGGAGTACGCCGGGGAGCACTTCGAGGTGGAAAGCGCCGGTATGGAACCGGCGGAAAAGGTGAACCCTTTGGTGGTCGAGGCAATGAGTGAAGAGGGCATCGATTTGTCTGACAAGAAGCCCCGGAGCGTGTTTGAATTGTACAAGGCTGGAAGACAATATTCATTTGTGGTAACAGTGTGCGACGCCGAGGAATCCAGATGCCCTATTTTCCCGGGCATTGTAAAGAGATGGAATGTACCGTTCGAGGATCCCTCCACAGCTCATGGGTCCAGGCAAGAGCAGTTAGCCTTTGTGAAACGGATCCGGGATGACATCAAGAAGTGGATCCAGGACCCTGTCAAAGGACCAGTGGCACTGCTGCAACCCCGGCCCGAGGTTCCACTGACGTAATGCAAAGACCACCAAGGGCTCTGACTGAATTCGAATCTTCTCTTCACACTTGCTGAACACAAGGAGGCAATGATTCCAAAAAAGTGCCTTTCGCCGCCGCTATTGACCACGAGCCTCATTTCTGATGATTCAGGGAAGGCACTTTCCATCATAGTCGCCCCGGTGCCGGTCTGCGACCGGCTTCGGGGCGCGTTTCAAAAAGGAAGCGATCGCCGTGTTGAGCATCCTTTTTCTTTGCTTCGGTATCCTGTTGGTTGCCGGTCTGTTTGTTGGCCGGTTTCTGGTGCTTCGAAACAGTCATCCAAACACAGACCTTGTAGTTCATACTATTTTGCGGTGTCTGGGCCCTGACCTTCAAGGCCGCCCCAAAAGGTAGTATGTAACCTGAAATGCGTATAATGGAATGAATAAAACATATGTACTGGATACAAACGTATTACTCCATGACCCTGAGGCAATCTATGCATTTTGTGACAATGATGTTGTTATTCCTCTCGCAGTTATCGAAGAAATAGACAATCAGAAACGACGCCAGGATGAAATCGGCCGTAACGCACGCATGGTGTCCAGGTCCCTGGACTCCCTTCGAAGCCTTGGCCGGCTTTCAGACGGAGTGCCGACTACCGGTGGCGGCCGTCTCCGAGTGGAGATCAACCATAGGACGGTCCAGGAAAGCTTTCCCGGGTTCAATGCTGAACAATATGACAACCGAATACTTGCGCTTGCGCTCGCCCTCAAAGTAGACGGATACGATCCCGTCGTGCTGATCACAAAGGACCTCAACCTTAGAATCAAGGCTGACGTCCTGGGCCTCGAGGCTGAAGACTTCCTTAGAGACAAAGTCGAAACGCAAGCCTTGTACAAGGGTTACAGGGAGATCGAAGCCGATATCGACGCCTTTTTTTCAATGGGTGAGTTGGCTTGGGAGCAAGATCCTTTGCCCTGTCCGCAGGAATTTTTTCTTCTCAAAAACAGGGCGGCCCCTTCCCAGTCAGCGCTGTGTCGTCACAAGGGGGGAAAGCTGTTTCCCCTTAAACACGATTCAACGGCTCCATGGGGCATCCGGGCTCGAAACAAGGAGCAGCGGTTCGCCCTGGAGTTGCTTCTTGACGACAGCGTAAAGGTCGTGACCCTGGTGGGCCCGGCGGGAACGGGAAAGACCCTCCTGGCCCTGGCTTCTGGGCTGGAGCTTACTGTAGAGCGGGCTGACTACGGCCGGTTTCTTGTCATGCGGCCCGTAGTACCAGTGGGCCAGGACATCGGATACCTTCCGGGATCCAAAGAGGAAAAGCTGAGGCCTTGGATGCAGCCCATCTACGACAACCTGGAGCACCTTTTCGCCGGATCCAGACATCCCTCAAGGCTTCTTGACGACCTTACGGATCGTGGGCTCATAGAACTGGAGACATTCACCCATATCCGTGGAAGGAGCATCCCCCGGCAGTTCATTCTCTGTGATGAGGCGCAGAATCTCACTCCGAAAATGGTAAAGGCCCTTGCGACGAGGGTTGGCGAAGGCACCAAACTGGTACTGACAGGGGATCCGGAACAGATCGACCATCCCTACCTGGATGCAAACAGCAGCGGGCTCACCTATATTGTGGACCGCCTCAAGAACGAGGAGATTTCAGGCCACGTACTGCTGACGCGTGGTGAAAGATCTGATGTGGCGGAGCTTTGCGCGAGACTGTTATGAGTATCACCGCGTTTTTCTTATGACCCGCCTTACCCCAAAGCCTCCATTTCTTCTTTGCTGAGGCCAGAAAAATGAAGACAAAAGCCGATTCATCCCCCTCCGAGGCTTTCAGCGGGCTCCAGTAGATATCACAGCGACAGGGCTCCCCGGCCGTTCTGCGGGCTGCGATCCGCGGGCGGAACGAGCGCCCCAGCGGCAGAAACCGGATTGTCGGGACATGACCGCAGA
>JBKHIW010000395.1:0-2526 GCA_046538465.1 Desulfobacteraceae bacterium
GTACGCGTAAACGGCCATTCATCGGCCATCTTGGGGTTCAGCCATACCGAATGAGGGAACACGGATACGATATACTGGAGCCGCTCGTAGCTGGGCCTTCCTGACCGCTCTTCGTAATGAATGGAGCCGTCTGTTGCCATCAGCTCATAGGGGGCCATGCTGGCGTCGCCCACCACTATGAACCGGGTCTCGGGGTCCAGGCGGGCGAGCTCATCCACCCGAAACGGCTTGTGGAGCCTCGGGGGGTCCTCCCAGAGCACATCATATATGGTGTTGTGGAAGAAGAATGTGCGAATATCCTTGAACTGGGCCCGTGCGTAGTTAAAAAGGGTCTGGACCACATCCACATAAGGCTCCATAGACCACCCGCCGTTGTCAATGGCCAGGATGACCTTGAGCCTGTCCTTCAACGCCCGGTCGAACACGATCTCAATCTCCCCGCCGTTTCTCATGGTCTCGTAGATGGTCTTATCCACGTTCACCCGGTCCTTGGGTCCGGCGGGCACCAAGTTTCGCAGGCGCTTCAGGGCCTCCCCCATCTGCGCCTGGGTAAGGGGGCCCTCCTGTGA
Organism: Desulfobacteraceae bacterium; assembly: GCA_046538465.1. Lineage (GTDB taxonomy): Bacteria > Desulfobacterota > DSM-4660 > Desulfatiglandales > HGW-15 > CAZYJR01. The sequence continues at coordinate 570 of JBKHIW010000395.1, forward strand.
GTAGTCCCTGTAACGGCGGTCCATGGCCACCTTGATGGCCGACTTGTTGCGTGATACACCGCCGACCCTCATTCCGCCGGGGTGGTAGCCTGAGTGGCCCACCGGTGAAGTCCCCCCGGTCCCGATCCATTTATTGCCGCCGTGGTGGGCCTCGGTCTGCTCCCTGAGGCGCTCCATGAAGTAGTCTATGAGCTCCTCCGGCTTGAGCTTGGCAAGCTCGCTCTCATCAATGCCCATCGCTTCGGCGAGCTCCCGGGGGTTCTTCAGCCATTCTTCCAGCATGGCCCGGGCGATCTCCTCGAGCTCCCGCTCGGTCGGATCGGGCAGGTCCGCGCCCTGGAAGTGGTGGGCGAACACCCGGTCATAGAGGTCAAAGTACCTCTCGCTCTTGACCAGAATAGATCTCGCCGCAGTATAAAACTCCTCCACAGAGTTGATCAGGCCTTGGCTAAGCGCCTGCTGGAGCTTGAGAAACGCCGTGGGTGTGACCGGAACGCCCAGTTCCTTCAACTTGTAGAAAAACTCTACAAACATTCAGCGGCCTCCATCGAAGAGGACTTCCCTCGCCCTTTAGATTCGAAAGCGCCGCAGGCTGTTCTGAGCAACCGCGTAATCAGGGCTCTTCTTGAATAAGACCCCCAAATAAGGGATATCCCCCTTGAGCAGATTCTTGGGCTTGAAGTCCGGATCGCTCTTCAGCGCCCTTATCCAGTTGATCAGCTCGCGGGTGGCCGGCTTCTTCTCGACGTTGCGGATCTCTCTCAACTTATAAAAGGCGTCTACTGCATTCTCCAGGAGATCACGGTTTACATCCGGGATGTGGACCTCCACGATCCTCCGCATCATGTCCGGATCAGGAAATGCGATGTGATGAAAATTGCACCGGCCCAGGAAAGGGTCCGAGAGGTCCTTTTTGGCGTTGGAAGTGATTATGATCACCGGCCTGTGCTTGGCCTTGATGGTCTTGTCTATCTCAATGATGTCGAACTCCATCTGGTCCAAGACATCCAGCATGTCGTCCTGAAAATCGGTGTCCGCCTTGTCGATCTCGTCTATCAAAAGCACGCAGCGCTCGTCCGAGGTAAAGGCCTGGCCGATTTTCCCCATCTTGATATAGTCCTCGATATTGCTCACATCCCTGCTGGAGTCCCCGAACCGGCTGTCGTTGAGACGGGTCAGGGTATCGTACTGGTAGAGGGCCTCCACCAGCTTCATGCTGGACTTTACATTAAGAACGATCAAGGGCATGCCCAGGGCCTCGGCTATGGCATGGGCAAGCATGGTCTTACCCGTACCAGGCTCCCCCTTGAGCAGCAAGGGCATTTCCAGGCTCATAGACACATTGACGATTTGGGCCAACTCACTGTCCAGCACGTACTTGGTTGATCCAGTAAAGGTGTTTACACCGTTTTCCGGCATGTTCTCCAAAGGCATAGGATCTCTTCTTGTAATCATTCTTCCCCCTCCCTTCTGGGGATTGAATATCCGCTTGATATCTCCAGGACGCATATTAATTTAATAAGTTAGTCATCAAAATTCGAATAACAAGAGTAACGCCCGAGACCGGAGGTGTCAAATCCTCCTCGGCCTCCATGGAAAGGAAATCTTATGCCTCTTGGATTCAAGACTATCAACAAAGGAGAAATCGCTTTCGGCTTTTTCAACATTGAAACCGATCTTCTGCTCCTGGACCGCTTCTTCCTGTTCGCACCTGAATTCTGCGGATATATAGGCGAGCTGGCGGACCACCAAGGGTCGTGGCCCGTGGACAGGCGCTGGGACACGGACTTCATCCAAGACCCTATGGAAGTCGGAGACCTAATGGGCGCTATTCACGGGATCCGCCATATAGGCTTCATCGGAGAAGTCTATCGCCGCTATCCCTTTCCCAGGGACCCCGAGAACTTTCGTCAAAACCCGGAAGGGTGGAGGACCAGGGAAGAGATCGAGTCCATAC
>JBKHIW010000396.1:0-2525 GCA_046538465.1 Desulfobacteraceae bacterium
GGCATTATACCGAGGGCCATCACCGACATCTGACTGAGCGCACCGCCGGAGAACATGTCGAACAAGCCGAAAAGGGTCCCCTGCCTCTCGCTGAAAAAGGCGGCCAGGGCGGCGGCGTCAATACCGGGTGTAGGGATATGGCACCCGACCCTGTAAACCGCGAGCATTCCCAGCGTAAAAAAGATACGCTTCTTTAGCTCCGGTATCTTGGATATGTTCTGAAAACCGCCTATCACTTTCCTGTCTCTCCGCCCGTGGCTTTACTCACCCTTACTAAATCAGCTCCACTGTCCCGCCGGCCGCCTCTATCTTACTGCGGGCCGAACGGCTGACCCGATGAACCCTGACGTTCAACGCATGAGGGACATCCCCCCGACCGAGCAGCTTGACCATATCGTTCTTCCCGACCAGTCCGGCCGCCTCGAGCTCCTCAGGTCCCACCCGGGAGCCCTGTTCAAACCGGTCGAGGTCGTTCACGTTCACCGCCTTGTATTCCGTGCGGAACAGGTTCTTGAACCCCCGCTTGGGAAGACGCCTCTGAAGCGGCATTTGCCCGCCTTCAAAACCCGGTTTCAGGCGGCTGCCGGATCGGGCCCTCTGTCCCTTCTGGCCGCGGCAGGCCGTCTTGCCGTGGCCAGAACCGGGCCCGCGGCCCACGCGCTTCTTGGGCCTCCTGGAGCCTGCCGCAGGAGAGAGTTCATGGACTCGCATGGTGATCTCCTTTACCCCTAAGCTTCAACCCTGACCATAAAGGAGACCTTTTCTATCATTCCCCTTATGGCGGGCGTGTTATTCAATTCCACGGTCTTGTTCAACTTGGTCAGGCCGAGGCCTCTCAAGGTCTGCCGAATCTTCTTGTGTCTTCCAATCCCGCTCTTGACCAGTGTGACCTTAATCTTGTCCTCCATCTCCACCACCCTGTTCGATGCCGCCCCGGATCCCCAAGGCTAAACGATCTCTTCCAGCGCCTTGCCTCTTCGCTTGGCTATATCTTCGGGGCTCTGCAGCGATAAAAGCCCGTCCATGGACGCTTTGACCAAGTTGTGAGGGTTGTGGGAACCCAGGCACTTGGTCAGGATGTTCTGCACCCCGGCAGCCTCCAAAACCGCCCGCACCGCGCCTCCGGCGATGATACCGGTACCCGGACCGGCCGGCTTGAGGAGCACACGGCCGGCTCCGCACCTCCCGGTGACCTCATGGGGAATGGTGCCATCCAGGATCGGAATGCGGGTCATGGTCTTCTTGGCCTTTTCCACGCCCTTCCTGATGGCCTCGGGCACCTCGTTGGCCTTGCCCAGAGCGCTGCCCACCTTACCGTCACCGTCGCCGACAATGACGATGGCACTGAAACTGAACCGGCGGCCGCCCTTCACCACCTTGGCCACCCGATTGATGTGCACCACTTTTTCTATAAACTGGACTTCATCCTCTTCCTTGTACAATAGACCTCTCCCTCGGCAAAACCGCCATGTTATGGGCTAAAACTCCAGTCCGCTCTCCCTTGCCGCCTCTGCGAGCGTCTTCACCCGGCCGTGATAGAGAAAACCGTTCCTGTCGAACACCACCCGCTTGATGCCCTTGTCCAGGGCCACCCGGGCTATATGCCCGCCCACCAGTGCGGCCCCCTCGCAGTTGCCGCTCTTGCCTTCCAGTTCCGGACGAAGGTCCTTGGACATAGACGAGGCCGCGGCTATGGTGAACGCCGAGTCGTCGTCGATCAGCTGCGCGTATATATGCCTGGAGCTCCTGAATACCGACAGCCTTGGTCGCTCGGCGGTCCCCCGGACCTTCTTGCGCACCCGCTTCTTTCTCTTGAGCCTCGCCTCTTTTCTCCCTGTTCCCGCCATATTAAGACCTTCCTCAAAACAGATCCACTGCGCCTAAAAGCAAGGAACGGCTACTTGCCTGATTTCCCGGCCTTTCGGCGCACCGTCTCTTCCTGATATCGAATCCCTTTGCCCTTGTATGGTTCGGGCTTTCGAAGGGCCCTGATGCGGGCCGCCGTCTCGCCCAAGAGCTCCCGGTCGATTCCGCTCAACACCACCCTTGACTTCTCCACTCTTGCCTCGATGCCCTCGGGCAGCTCGAAATTTATAGGGTGCGAATATCCAATATGAAGCACGGCGGTCCGTCCGCTCACCTCGGCCCGATATCCTACGCCCACTATCTCCAAGGCCCGCTCAAAGCCCTGGCTCACGCCGTGGACCATATTTGCGATCAATGCCCTGAACAATCCGTGGAGCGCCTTTGAGTTTTTCAGGCCTTGGTCCACGGTTACCAAAAGCCTGCCCTCGTCCTTTTTCAGGCTCACTCCGGGATGAAGCCTCTGCTCCAGCTCGCCCTTGGGGCCCTTTACCTTGAGGAGGTCTCCCTCCTGGATCAGATCAACCCCGTCCGGTATTTGAATAGGCCGTTTGCCTATGCGTGACATGTCCCATCCTCCCGATAAACTTCACTGCCGGCCCGATCAAACCTGCAGACCGCAACAAGGGCTGCTACCATATCGAGCAGAGAATCTCCCCGCC
>JBKHIW010000397.1:0-2522 GCA_046538465.1 Desulfobacteraceae bacterium
CATACGGAAGACCTTTCCGCACCTTCCCCTTCTCCTCATCACAGGCGCTCCCGCGGGTCTCTCGCGGGCGGAAGAACCGGGAAACCCCTTTGACGGGGTACTGGTCAAACCGTTTCCTTTGGACACCCTGTTCTCCTCGATTCACGCCGTGCTCGGAAACGAGGATATTCCTGGGCCCGCGTAAAGAGTTGAGGCAGGCGTGGAGTCATAAGCTCTGTCCCCCATTCATTCCATTTTGCGCACACCTTGAACGATCCCCTTCGCTTGTAAAGCAGGATAGCGCTTCTTCCCGCTTGTAATCTACACTCTTCACCCCATATACCACAAGCTGTGCTCCAATATAAAATGAATCACGTTTTCCGGATTCGAATGCCTTTTTCGAACGCGGGCAATTGCTGGATGTTATCAAGGAAATCTTTACTCGGAGTCTTATCATGCCGCTATTGCTGGTTGTCGAGGACAACATGCTCATGCGAAAGACCCTGGTTAACATCTTCAATGCAAATATTCCAGGGGTCAGGGTACATGAAGCCGTGAACGGAAAAGAGGCCTTGGCCGCCCTTGAAGACACCCGTCCCTTCATAGTCCTCATGGACATCGAACTTCCGGATTCAAGCGGCCTCGACCTGACCCGACGCATCAAGACCCGTGCCCCGGAAGTAAAGGTCCTGGTTTTCAGCCTTTACGACACCCTGGAATACCGGGAAGCCGCGGCCAGGAACGGGGCGGACGGGTTTTTTTCCAAGCGTACCGACTCCTTCGACGAGCTCGTTGAAGTGATCAGGGAAATGACCGAAATACGTTCGGGCGGGCGCCTCTAGAAAGGAGGAAAGATGTTTGGAAGAAGGCTCAAGCTGTTCCGGCTCATGGGATTCGAGGTCAAGGTCGACTTGAGCTGGATCGCCCTGGCGCTTCTGGGCTACCCGGCAATGATAAAAGGGCCGCTGGCGGTATTCAATCTGATGCACGCCACCCACAACTGATAAGACATTCTCCACTCAACTTTCCCGGAATTTCCTGACTCGAAATCAAACTTCTCCCTATGGACACTTCCCTTTCGGTGTCATAGAATAGAATAAACGACTGGAACGCAAACAGGGGCTGCACAGTTTTGCCGACCGGCGGATACGCCAACTGAGCTGCTGATAGACAAAGCGGGTCTTTTGGATTATCCTGTAATCTTTCGGATCAATCCATACGGGAAGCCGGCATCCGGTTGAAACCTCAAGGGGCGGAAAAGGGGTCCAAACTCCGCCATAAGGCTGGAAAGGGTCTCTCATGATGAACCAGCCCCGTGTCCCCGCCATAGTCATGGTGGATGACGACCCGGACGATCATCTCCTGGTTCGGGAAGCATTCCTGGAAAACGGATTCTCAGCCGAATTTCACCAGTTCCTCGACGGACGAGAGCTTATTGACTTCCTCCACGGCCGCGGAGAGTTCGCCCGGAACCCCGCGCCCCGCAAGCCGGACCTCATACTCCTGGACATCAACATGCCTGCGATGGATGGCTTCGAAACGCTCCGCAAGCTCAAGGCATGCCCTGAGGCCTCTATCAGGGAAATCCCCGTCGTAATCCTGACCACCTCCAAAAATCAGGAGGACGTCCGGACCTCGTACTCGCTCGGGGCATGTTCATATATGGAAAAACCAACGGGGTTCGAGCATCTGGTGAAATCGATGAAGGTGCTTCTTGCATACTGGTTCGACATCGCACAGATTCCATCGGGGCCGCATGGGCATGCCTGAAGGTGTCCGGCATCCGGCCGATCCTGTATTGTCGGGGCGGCCGGCACGTTTAGGAAGTGCTACTTCGTCACAATCCCTTTTTCGATGGCATAAGCGGTCAAGGCCGAGGCCGTATGAAGATCCGTCTTCCGCATTATGTTAGCCCTGTGCTTCTCCACTGTCTTCGGGCTGATGCACAGGTAGTCCGCGATCTCCTTGTTCTGATACCCCTCGCCTACGAGCTTCAGCACCTCCTTCTCCCGCTGGGTGAGTGAATGCCATGGCGAGTCATGCTTAACGCTTCCCCGGTCCTCCAGCCACCCTTTCAGAACAGCATCCGAGATCTCAGGGCTTACGTAGCTCTTGCCGTCTAAAACGGCTCGTATAGCGATTATCAACTCCTCGTGTCCAGCGGACTTCAGGCAGTAGCCGTTCGCGCCTGCAAGAAACGTCTGGAGCACGAAGTCCTCACCTTTATGCATGGTGAGGGCCAGTATCTTTGTTCCCGGAGCCTGGCGTTTGACCTCGATTATGACGGAGACGCCGTTCATCCGAGGCATGTTCAGGTCAAGGAGCACCAGATCCGGCTCATGCTTCAGTGTGGAGCGGATCGCCGCCAGCCCGTCGCCGGCCTCACCGACAACCTCCAGATCCTCGGTTGTATTCAGGAGGGATCGAAGTCCTTGTCTCAGTATCCGGTGGTCATCTACAATTATAATGGTATGTTTTTTCTTCAAGGGGGCTCTCATGGATGTTTTACGGCCAAGGATGCAGCCCGATGCTGAAAGACCGGG
>JBKHIW010000398.1:0-2521 GCA_046538465.1 Desulfobacteraceae bacterium
CGTTATCATGCGCAAGGGAAACAGGAAGGGCAGCTCGATCAGGCGGCGGCTGAAAGGCACCTGATTGAGGGCGATGCCGGGCTCAAGAGGCGCGGATACGACTCTTTCCACCATTTCGGTGACCACCGGCTCCCAGCCCGGGTCAAAGCCGTGGGCCTCCAGGGAGGAGGCGGCTGCTGGAGCAAAGGTCCCGGGGTCTGTGAAATCTATTTTCTCGAAGACCTGGTGGAGGCAGCTTCCCGCCCCTGCGCCCTTGGGAAAGGCAAATATGCCGGAGGGCTCCTCATCATTTAGCAGGATCTCCGGGTCGGCCGGGCCCTCGGGCTCGGGGTCGTAGTCGGCGAGCTCTTCCGCGTGGGGTAGGGATGAGGTGAGGGAGGAAAAGCTGGAGATCCTCCATGTCCTGTCTATGGAGCCGGCGAAAGAGCGGGCCTGGAGCTCCGCTGGAAGAGGGGCCTCCGGCAAAGAAAGGGCTTCCGGGGTTTGGGGAAGGGGCCTGACCTCTATCGCGCCGCCTGCTTTTTCCGCCAGGGTCTTGAGCTCCCCGAGGACCCGGGCGTCGTCAAGGGACTTGAAGCGCTCCCTTGCATCCTCTACCGGGGACTCCCTGGATGCATCCCGTGCGTGGAAGAGATAGGCCGGGGCCGAGGTCTCGGCCTTGTTGAATTTCCCCCATGCGAGATAGCAGCGGTTGCGGGCCCGGGTCAGGGCCACATAGGCCAGGCGGAGGTTCTCGGAGAGTTTTTCTTTTTCAGCCAATGCGCGGCTGCGCCCCTGGTCGGAGGAGCCGAGATCCACGGTGAACTCCAGGCGGGCGTCCGGGTCGTGAAAGATCAAGGGAGTTCCGGCCTCTGATCTCCGCCAGAGAAAAGGGCAGAAGACCACCGGGAATTCCAGGCCCTTGCTCCTGTGGATGGTGATCAGCTTGACCGCCTTTTCATCGCTTTCCAGGCGGAGCTGCTGCTCGTCAGGCCCCCTGGTCTTTGAGTCGCGCTTTTCAGCGAGCAGCTTGGCCAGGCCCGCCATGCCCGTGGCCCGGTCCGCCTCCTCCTGGTGAAGGATTTCGGAGAGGTGGAGGAGGTTGGTGGCGCGCCGCTCTCCATCCGGGAAGGTGAGGAGCCTGGGGAGGACGTCCTCCCTGCGGAGGAACTCCCTGAACATCACCATAAACCCTCTTTCCTTCCAGGCCCGGTGAAGCTCTCTGAATTCGACGACCTTGGCCTCCCATGCATCCGGGTCCGAGGCCAGATCATGGAGTCCGGCCGCGGTCCAGCCCAGCAGGTCGGTCATCAGTGCGGCCTTGAGCAGCCCATGATGCTCGGGCCTGAGCAGGGCGGCGAGCAAAACAGCGGTCTCATCCGCCTCGTGGGAGTCGAAAAGGCTGCTGGTGGTATAGAGGACCGCGGGGATACGCGCGGCCTCCAGGGAGCGTTTGACCAGCTCTGCGTCCGAGTTGGTGGGGAGGAGGACGGCCATGTCCCCCTCCTGGAGGGGCCTTTCTCCCAGTACGGCCAGGCCCTTTCGGCCGAGGGCGGTGAGCCGGGAGATCTCCGTTGTGACCGCCTCTATTATCCTCCTCCTGGCGTCTTCTTTGGTCGGGGCCTTGGGGATTCCCTTATCGTCCGTGTCCTGGACGAACCAGACGTGGAGGTGGGGCCCCTGTGCGCCGCGTATCAGCAAGGGCTCCTGATCCTTGTCCGCTGCAGCGGGCTCCGCCGGGTGGAAAGGGATGCGGTCGAAGACAAAAGGGGCTGGATGGCCGCCGAAGACGGTGTTTACCGCCCTTACCAGGCCCGGCTCGGACCGCCGGTTCCTGGGAAGGGTGTAGCTCCGGTCGGCCTCTCCCACCGCTTCCATGTATGCGAATATGTCCGCGCCCCGGAAACTGTAAATGGCCTGCTTGGGGTCCCCGATCAAAAACAGGGGGGAGCGGCCGCCGCCGAATATCTCCTTGAATATGCCGTACTGGACAGGGTCGGTGTCTTGGAACTCGTCCACCAGGGCCGCACCGAATCGCTCTCTGAGCTCGGCTGAAAGCGCCTCTCCGGCTCCGGATGAAAGCGCCTTCTTGACCCCGAGGAGAAGATCGTCAAAGGACTGGACGTTTCGGCCCTCCTTTGACCGGGAGATTTCGGCCCGGGCGTTTTCCAGGAGCTCGGCCTTGAGCGCCAGGAGCCTTTGGTCAAAGGCCTGCTCCAGCTCCTCCCTGAGGCCGTAGAGCTGATCGCAGAGGCGGAAAAAGGGATGGTCCGGGGGCGGGCCTTTGTCCCCGGCGCCTTCTGCCAGCCCAGTGGTAGTGAATTTCCTGAAATTTTCAAAAAGAAACGGGGCGGCCCTTTCCGATAAGGCCAGGAGGTCCATGGACCTGATCCACCCCCTGACCCAATCGGTCCTGTACCTGTTCCTGCGTAGATTCTTGTGATGGAGCAGTATGTCGGCTACCTCGTGCTTCCGGTCTCTCCACGCGCGGACGAGCTTCTGAAAGGCCTTTTGGTAGGACCGCTCCAGGCTGCCGGTATCG
>JBKHIW010000399.1:0-2520 GCA_046538465.1 Desulfobacteraceae bacterium
ACCGGCATCGTCTTCTCGTATTCCAGGGGCGACATCAAGAGGGACTGAGTCTATCGAGCTGTTGCCAGAGAAGCCGACATTCCTAAATTTAAAAGGCACTCCCTCAAATTTATTCTTGATGTACACGCCTTTCTGTATTATAATACTTTTTATTTAGGCTAATCCTTTAGCTATCTGGTAGTTAGCTTCTCACCCCAACAAATAAAACATCCTTAATTGGACAAATCGGTGATCAAAGTGAGCTATTTCAGATACTGGGCCAAGGCCTCCCAAAACGATTCCGGCCGCCTGAGCTATCACCTCCTCCCCTATCACTCCTTGGATGTAGCCGCCGCAGGGCTCACCATTCTTGAGCGAGACTTCCAGCTAATGGCCCGCTTGGAAAGATGTTCCGGGCTCTCTGAAGCGCTGTTGAAAGCAATGTCCTGTTACCTGCTCGCCATTCATGACATAGGCAAATTCTCAGTCCGCTTTCAGAATCTTCGCCCGGATATCACGGCAACTCTCCAGCCGGAGCGGGAATGCAGGCAGGGATATGCCGCCAAGCATGACGACATGGGCTTCTGGCTGTGGGAGCGAGTCGTGCTCCCCATGATCCATTCCACTAGGTTGTTGCCCGTGGATTCAGATGACATTATGGATTGGAATGATCTTATAACACCTCTTGCAAAGGCGGTGATTGGACACCACGGCCGCCCTCCACAAAGCGATCCCTCTTACATGGATTGCTTTGGCGAGGTTGACCGGGACGCCACCGGCACTTTTGCCGCAGCCCTTGCTTCTATGTTTTTCAAGGAAGACCTACCCCACATTTCCATGGAACCTTTTGAGGTGCTTGAAGTAAAACACAAGCGCCTTTCCTGGATATTTGCCGGGCTCTGCATCGTAGCCGACTGGCTCGGCTCAGACTCTCGCCATTTCCCCTTCGTCTGCCAAGAAGTCGAGCTTGAGGACTACTGGATCAAGGAAGCGCTTCCCAGCGCAAGAAAGGCTGTTGAGAGTAGTGGACTTTTACCACCGCAGCCTAAGCCTGCTAAAGGATTCGTTGAGTTGCTTCCTCATTTATCTAACCAAAAACCAACCCCTCTACAAGTTCATGCCGCCGATTCTCAACTCCCCCCAGGGCCACAGCTACACATTTTCGAGGATGCTACGGGGAGCGGAAAGACCGAAGCGGCAATCATATATGCACACCGCCTGATGAAAGCGGGGCTTGCAGAAGGCATTTTTGTCGCCCTTCCTACGATGGCAACAGCCAATGCGATGTATCTCCGGATGGCGGAGGTATACCGCAACCTCTTTGTTGAGGATGGAAGGCCTTCTCTTACCCTCGCACACGGAGCCAGGCATCTGTCCAGAAAGTTTTTGGAGAGCATTGAGCTGGAGGGGATTCCGCGGAGGGATCTTCCTCATGAAGAATCCGCAGAGGCAACTTGTTCATCCTGGCTGGCAGACAACCGCAAGAAGGCCCTGCTTGCAGCAACGGGCGTGGGGACCGTTGATCAGGCCCTTCTCGGTGTCTTGCCCTCGAGGCACCAATCCCTAAGACTTTTCGGCCTAGGGAGAAGCGCCATAATTGTGGATGAGGTGCATTCCTATGACCCTTATATGCATGGTCTCTTGTGCAAATTGTTAACGTTTCAAGCAGCCCAAGGCGGAAGCGCCATCTTGCTGTCCGCCACCCTGCCTGCAAAGACTAAAACAGAGTTGGCAAGGGCTTTCGGAAAAGGGCTGGATTGTGAAGTGCCAGGGCTAGCCAGCGGTGAATACCCTTTGGTGACGTCTGTCTCGAGAGAGCTGGCCGACGAAATACATGTAAGTTACAGAGATGAGCCTCGAAATGTTTCAGTCAGGCTGATCCATGAAAAGGGCGAGGTGGAAAATGAAATTATCAGTGCGGCATCCTCAGGGGGTTGCACCCTTTGGATCCGCAACACCGTGCAGGACGCACTTGAAGCTCGCCTCGCCCTGCTCGACTCAGGCAGGGTCTCCTCCGAGGAGGTCATTCTCTTTCACGCTCGCTTTGCCGCATGCGATCGATTGGTAATCGAGGAAAGGATTCTCTCCACATTCGGCCTGGACGGGCGGGCAGATGACCGCAGGAGGAAAATAGTCATTGCCACCCAAGTGGCGGAGCAGTCCTTAGACGTCGACTTCGATTTCTTGGTAACCGATTTGGCACCCATAGACCTGGTTCTACAACGTATAGGGAGGTGGAGGAGGCACAACCGCGAGCGTCCCAAGGGCACCCCCGATTCGGTTTATGTATACTCTCCCCGCCTTGATTCGGAGCCCCAGTCCTCCTGGTATCCGTCCATGTTCCCTGGAGGGGCTTATGTCTACCCCTTCCAGTCCAAGCTCTGGCTGACGGCCAATCTCCTGGCGGAGAAAGGCGGATACCGTATTCCGGATGATGCAAGGCGGCTCATCGAAGGCGTCTATGGAGAAGAAAGCGAAAACCTAGTCCCCGAGGCTCTGAGGGAGGCCGACAATAAGGCGCATGCAGATGCGATGGCCAAG
>JBKHIW010000400.1:0-2519 GCA_046538465.1 Desulfobacteraceae bacterium
GGCTTTTGAGGACCGGGTTCACAGCCACCACCTCGGCAGCGGGAATCGAGGTTGAAATCATCATCAAGACGGCGGCCAAAGGTGCTACGAAGGAGCCCAAGACCATCAGTCTGAAGCGGTGTTGGAAGACGATATACGCCCCGGTAATCGCCCAAGCGAAAAAGGAAAGAGACGCCTTGAGACTCAATACAGGTAGTGCTCCGGTGGTATAGTACTGGTATGCTAGAAACAATGTATGGGAGATAAAACCAACTACAAAGATTCGATAGGACCATTGGAAGGCGACGGTATTTTGTCTGATGATATAAATCACAAATCCGCCAGAGGCGACCAGGATCAGAAATAATGCGAGCATATATAAAAAAATCGCCATCCAGCCCATCCTCCTTGGGTTGTTTTCAAAGAAACCTTCCTACTCCGCGCGGTTTTTTGTAGCCCCTTGCTCGGATTCTACTGCAAGCTTGACGTCTGAGGCATCCCATCTGCTCCCCAGCACCCTGGTCAGGATTTCCCCCGCCTTCTCCCAGTCCTTAAACCTTACCACCTCCAAAAGACCCGAATCCAACAGCTCAGTGAAAACGCGGCTGTTTTCCTCCTGCCCCTCACCTCTTTTCAATACCAGCGGCCGGATCTTCCTCATCAGCCTGAGGAATTCGTCATACTCGGGTCCAAAACCTCTTTCCAATTCCTCCCGCACCCGCCTGGCAAGCGCAGGACTGCAACCCGACGTGGATACAGCGATCAGGAAGTCCCCCCTGCGTACAACCGCAGGTACGATAAAGGTGCAGTCTGCCGGCTGGTCCACTGCATTCACAGGGATCCCCCGGCTCTGAGCGGCCGAGCTGACCTGGCGATTAACGGCTTCCGAGTCTGTAGCCGCAACCACCAGAGCAGCTCCTTGGAGCTGCTCCTCTGCAAATTCTTCCGCCGCCCACCTGATTAAGCCTTTGGAGGCCATGTCCATAAGCCTTGGGTTGATGTCCCTGGCTACCACTTCGACTTCAGCGCCTGAATCCAACAGGCCGGTGACCTTTCTTTCAGCCACGGCGCCCCCACCGACCACCAGAGCACGCCGGCCTTCAAGGTCCATAAGAATGGGATAATACGCCATAACGCCTTCTCAGATATATCGGTCCACCATGTCCCTTATAAAGGCTTCCACTCCCTCTTCACCGCCCTCGGAGCGAACCTGCTCCACCAGGCTCCGGATCTTTTGGTAGGTAGCCGGATCACGCGCAAGATCCACGGGGGAGCGATACGCCCCGCCCCTGCGGCCGACCCGGTATATGATCCGGTCTTCGTCCGAGAGATCCTGATACCGTTGTATGGCTTCCAGCATCTTTGGTTTATCTTCCGGGAGCTTGCCGGCCAGGTCCTCCATCAGGTTCATTATATGGTCGCTGGTGACCATGCTGGTTATGCCCTCCAGCCGTTGAATAAAGAGCTTCAACTCTTCGGCAAGCATATCGTCGGTCTGCATAGTGAAAGCGCCCTCCTCTATCTCCTTATACAAAGGCACTCTTTTGGGCACCCGCAGGCTCCTCAGCCTTATAAAATGGGGATTTATTCGGTTCAACACCTCGGCCGTGCCGATTGCGTGCTCCCTCCAATATTTCCGGCCGCCGAGACCGGGCATTACATATTCGGAAAGCTCCATCCCGGCCTCCAGGACCTTTCTCCCGGCCTCCACATGCTGCTCCGCGGTCACCCCCTTTTTCATAAACTCCAGGACGGGATCATAACCGCTCTCCAGCCCTACGTGCACCCGGTCCAGCCCCGCATCATGGATCCTCTTCAGGGCCTCCACTGATTTTCGGACGATGGTCCTGGACCTGGAGTAGGTGGTCACCCTTTTGACCTCGGGCAAGCGCTCGCGCAAAAAGCTCAATGCCTCCACCAAGTCGTTGGTCTTCATGACCAGGTTGTCCGCATCCTGGAGGAAACACGAGCCTGTACCGTAATAGAGCCAGGCGGCCACCCCTCTGAAGGCATCGCTGTACCGGGCGCTGTTGAAGATCTCGCCCACCACTCGATCGCTCATCCCCCCGCTCTCTCCAAGCCTCCAGGAGAGCGCCTTGATCTCGTCGACCATATCGCGCACGGTTTGAATGTCTTCTTTTATCTCTTCTACTGAGCGGAGGGAGAACTTGCGCCCCTTGTATACCGGACAAAACCGGCACTGGTTCCAGGGGCAGTTCCTGGTAAACCTCAACAACAAGCTCTTGGCCTCGTTCGGCGGCCGTATGGGCCCCTGCTCAAAGCTCAACAAATCTCTTTCGTTTTCTTTGTTCTCCGCCATCGATCCCTTTCCGCCTTTACAGCAAAAGTCGGCCCGCGGCGGCGACAACGCCTGCCCCGCGGGCCGCCTCAGAGTCAACCTTGATGGGGTCGCAAAAGGCCCCTGACCTGGTTATCTGCCCTTGTAGTTTCAAGGGGTTACGAGGTTCCCAGCGGCGGTGGAGCGGGTTTTTGCGAGACCGTCAACCTTCAAAAGGCTGCTCAGGCAAAGTCGTACTCCG
>JBKHIW010000401.1:0-2518 GCA_046538465.1 Desulfobacteraceae bacterium
TTGAGGCCCCACACAGGATCCACCTCGCCCCAACCCCAGGCGATACGGATCGACCCGGTATGGACCGCATCCGATATCCTGGCCCTCATCTTGACCCGCCCCCTCGGGGTGGAGACCTCCACTAATTGACCGTCGGCAATGCCTCTTCGGGCGGCGTCCTCCGGGCTGATATCCACCCGGGGCTCGGCCTCTCTCCTAACCAGCGACGGGATATTGCGGAATTGACTGTGTGTGAAGCGGCTGCTCCGCTCACCGCTCATCCCGATCAAGGCGTCCTCCCCCATGGTGCCGGCGAAGCTGATCGGGTTTTCCATCCGGCCGTCCATAAAGGGAACGGGGTGATATCCGGCCCTTTTTAGGCGGTCTGAAAAGAACTCCACCTTGCCCGAAGGGGTGGCAAAGCCGCAGTGCCGGTATTTTTCGAATTTTAAGGGAGCCGCATACACTCCGTCGGGGTTTTGCCGCAGCATATCCACCGTGATCCCGGAGGGGGCGAGCTGGTAATCAATCGCTTCCTCCGCGGTTTGCCACGGGAACTCCTCTTCCAGGCCCAGCCTCCTCCCCAGATCGAAGACTATCTTCCAGTCCGGCCTGCTCTCGCCCCGCCACTCGATCACCTGGTCCTGCAGAATAACCGGGCTGTTTCGCATATAGGCCCGGTTCAGCTGGGTCTTTTCAAAGCAGCCCGCGGCCGGCAGTATCACGTCCGCGTAATGTGCGGTACGGTTTTTAAAGAGATCGATAACCACCAGGAACTCCAGCTTAGAGAGCGCCTCCTGCACCCTCTTGGAATCCGGCATGGTCACCGCAGGGTTGCCGGACTGGACCACCAGCATCTTCACCGGATAGGGCCTCTCCTCCAGGATTGCATCCACTAAGCAGGATTGGGCGTGCAGGCCCCAGCTCGGACTGAAGTCATTGAACAGAAGATAATCTCTGGTCACAGGCTCCACTCCCTCCGGCCTCCGCTCCCTGAGCTGAATATCCCTCACCGGTACCGGCTGAGGGATGAAGTCCCCGCCCTCCTTGTCCAGGTTGCCGGTAAGGGCCCTGAGCATGGAGACCGCGCGGGTCGTCTGAAACACCTGCACCTGCATGTCCAGGCCGTTCCCGTCGATTATGCAGGCGGACTCGGCCGAGGCGTACATCCCGGCCGCCTTCTTGATATCGGCCGGGTCCAACCAAATGCCGGGGCCGACCGACTCAGCCGGGAATTCAGCGGCTGCTGATCTCAATTCGTCAAAGCCGATGGAATGCTCCCTGACAAAGGCTTGGTCATAGAGGCCGGTCTCGACGACCTCGTGAATCATGGCCATGGCCAGAGGGCCGTCGTAACCGGGCTTCACCTGGAGCCACACATCGGCCCTGTCGGCCAACGGGGTCCTTACCGGGTCGATGACTATAAGCCATGCGCCGTGCTCCAGGGCGTGGAAGACCGCTTCCCAGGCCCCCGGGGCGGTATTTCGGTCGTTCTTCCCCCACACCACTATACATGAGGCCTCCTTGGGCCGGGGCAGGGTCATGGCCCCGTATGTGTATGTATGGGCCATCTCCCGGGCCACATGGCAGACTGAGCCGTTACCGATGGTATTGGGTGAGCCGAACGCGTTCATCAGGCGGTTGGCATAGTCCCACTGGGCCCCCCAATCCGCTGCCATCCCCCGAAGCCAGGCCACTGTCTCGGCCCCGCAGGCGTTCTTGAAATACTGAAACTTTTCACCCACCAAGTCCAGCGCCTGATCCCATGAGGCCTCCATAAACGCGCCTGCCGCAGTACCAGGTTTTCTTATCAAGGGCCTCAAAACCCGTTCCTGCGAGTAGACCACCTCCGATGCGGAGGCCAGCTTGGGGCATCTAAGCCTCTTTTGAGGAGGGAGAAATGATTTTCTCTCCACCCGCACCAGTCTTCCGCCCTCGATGTGGGCCGAGACCGGGCAGCAGGCCGAGCACATGCGACAAACAGTATCTCGTATCATCTCGCGGCCTTTATAAAACAGCTCCTGATCAGCTCGAAGTGATTGCAGTGGTTCCTTATCTTCCACCAAATATGGCCGCTTTGCTCCACCTTCCACCGGGAGCCCAGGCCTTGTTTTCTCCCTTCCATCAGCTCGACCACATTGTCCAGCCCCCTCCCTTGGAACTCCCCGGAGAGCTTGCCCCCCAGCCAGTCTTCCTCCAGAGCCACCTCGGTAGACCAGGAAAAAGGGTCTGAGAACAAAAACTGGGCCTTTTCCCCTGCGGCCACCCGATCGGCCTCCTTCAAGTGGATCAAGGGCTTGGGGACCTTGTCCACTACGTTAAGCGAGGAGACCGCCGAGAAGGCCCTCGAAGAAAACGGAAGCGCCTGCGCATCGGCCACTACGAACTCGGTATTTCCGGTCTCCCAGTCATCCGGGAAGCGGATGGTCTCCCGCCTAATGATCCGGCCCTCTTCAAACAGGTGGACGTCAACGCCTCTTTTCAGCATCAGATTTCTCGACATGCGCACAAAGGAGACCGAATTGTCCACACCGACCAC
>JBKHIW010000402.1:0-2502 GCA_046538465.1 Desulfobacteraceae bacterium
TTGAAGGGCATCTGTGCAGATGCACGGGTTACAACAAGATAGTGGAAGCGGTTGAAGCCGCCATGGATAAGGACTGAAAAATGTTCGTAGAATTGTGAGGGACAAGGAAATGGACCACCTGGAGTATGTCGGGAAACGGGTCGCCCGAAAAGACGGGCCGGACAAGGTGACGGGTCGGGCTGTCTATACGGTTGACCTGTACCCACACAATGCGCTTGTGGGCCGAATCCTCCGCAGCCCCCATCCTCACGCAAGGATCGTGAGGATTGACATTGAAAAGGCGCTCAATGTACCGGGAGTGAAGGCGGTGATAACGTCAGCCGACACATTGGGGATCAAGCACGGGTTTGTGGAAACGCCCCGGTATCCCCCGGACCAATATCCCCTAGCGACCGGCGAGGTCCGCCACGTAGGCGAGGAGGTCGCGGCCGTTGCGGCTGTGGATCAAGATGCCGCAGAGGAGGCCCTCAATCGGATAGAAGTCGACTATGAAATACTTCCGGCGGTCTTTGACGTAGTGGAGGCCATGCGAAGCGATGCCCCGGAAATACATCCCAAACACCCAAAAATCAAAACTTCCTACCACAACATCGCCGGAAAGACCGAGTCCAGCTGGGGGGATTTGGAGGCGGGCTTCGCAGCGGCGGATTTGATTCGCGAGGATCGCTTCGAGAGTCATCTCCGGACCCACGGGTACCTTGAGCCGCAGGCCACGGTTGCGAGCTACGAGCCGGGGGGGAAACTAAACGTTTGGACTTCTTCGCAAGGCCCCTTCATCAAGCGGGCTAAGCTCGCCAAGACCCTCGGGCTGCCCTTCTCCTCGGTCCGGGTTCAGAAGACTTATGTGGGAGGGGCCTTCGGGGGCAAGATAGATCTTTTCTCTCATGAATTCTGCGCCGCACTCCTCTCCATGAAGACCTCACAGCCCGTCAAGATAGTCGCATCACGTGAGGAGGTCTTCACCGCGTACCGGCACGGACAGCCGCTTATTGTGGAGCTGAAGACAGGGATGAAAAAGGACGGCACCCTGGTAGCCCAGAGGGTCCGGACGATCAATAATTGCGGGGCCTATCGCGGAAGCGGGGTGGTAGTGATTTTTCTGGCATGGGGATTCACAATGCTCCCTTATAGAATTCCCAATTTCAGCTATGAGGGGTATGCCGTATATACCAACAACCCGGTCCGGGCCCCCCAAAGGGGCCACGGTGCCCCCCAGTTGAGATTCGCAGTGGACTCCCAACTGGACATGATGGCCGAGGAGCTTGGACTAAACCCGGTTGAGGTGCGGCTGAAGAACGCCCGCCAACCTGGGGAGAGCCTCCCAAACGGGGACAATGTCCACAACTGCGGGCTGTCTGATTGCATTACAAAGGCGGCCGAGCACACGGATTTCCTGAACCGATATGAAGAGTCGCGGAGGAGGGACGGAGATGGAAGATTCCAAAGAGGCATCGGTATGGGGGTGAGCAGCTACTTCGGTGGCTCTTTGATCTATCCGAACAGCTCGTCGGTTATTGTAAAAATGAACGATGACGGCTCAGCCTCTCTCTTGACCGGGGCCTTGGACATAGGGCAGGGAGCCGAGACAATCCATTCCCAGATAGTCGCCGAGGAGCTCAAAATCCCTGTAGAGGAAATTCAGGTGATCGCCGCGGATACTGAGACAACTCCCGTGGACATCGGTTCATGGATCAGCGGAAATGCATATGTATGCGGAAATGCGACAAGATCGGCTGCGACAGAGGTCCGCAGGAGGCTAATGGAGCTTGCGGCCGAGGAGTTGGAGGCTGATCCAGGGGACCTGGTACTCGGGGAAAAGAGAGTCTACGTTGTGGGATCACCGGACAAGGGGCTGACATATCAAGACTTGGTGAGCGCGAGCGTGCAGAAGAGACGCGGGGACCCTATCATCGGTGAAGGTCACTGGAGGACTATGCGGGACGAGCCCTATCATCCCAGCCTGGCCACGACTAAGGGAAGGTGGAGCGAAAATTATGCCTTTGATGTCCAAGTGGCTGAAGTCGAAGTAGATACCGAGACCGGTTTGGTAAAGCTCCTGAGGGCCGTGACCGCCCATGACTGCGGGTTTCCCATAAACCCCCTATTGGTGGAGGGACAGATCGACGGTCAAGTCTCCATGGCCTTAGGGCACGCCTTCCTGGAAGAGATCATGATGAAAGAAGGATACACCCTCAACCCAAGCTGGCTTGACTACCGCATGCCCCTGATACACAACATGGCCGCCTCAGAGCACATAGACGTGATTACCGAGGCCTACGAGGTGGGAAAGCCTTACCGGACCAAGGAAGTGGGAGAGGGGTACGTCTCAGCCATTTTGGCGGCAATAGCCAATGCAATTTACAATGCCGTCGGGGTACGATTCCACGAGACGCCTTTCAGTCCGGAAAAGATATTAAAGGCCTTGGGCCGACTTTAAATCCGATGGGTGAAGAAGAATCCGGTTCCGGGTCTCTTAGGTTTAATGAGGAATTCAGATGCTTC
>JBKHIW010000403.1:0-2502 GCA_046538465.1 Desulfobacteraceae bacterium
GCGCCCCAGCGGGCCGCAGGGATTCCGTAGGGGATAAGACTCATGTTTTCCATGCCGCCCGCGAGCACCACTTCAGCCTCGCCTGCGCGTATGGATTGAGCGGCCAAGGCCACTGCCTTCATACCCGAGGCGCACACCTTATTCACAGTAATGGCGTTTGTCTCCTTGGATATGCCTGCATGTATGGCGGCCTGGCGGGCCACGTTTTGTCCCTGCCCTGCGCCTACGACATTGCCCATTATGACTTCATCCACCTGAATCGGCCGCAGGCCTTCGTCATAATCATAGGCCTTTTTTTCCAAGTCGATCATCCCAACGCCCTTCAGGGAATCGGGCTCATACTTGGTCAAGGCCTCTTCAGCCACAGGACGAAGCCCCGCCTTTTTCAAGGTCTCCTTTAAAACCGCCGAGCCCAGCTCCACCACAGGGGTGGACTTCAGTGTGCCTCCGAACGCCCCTACCGGGGTCCTCGCTCCTGATACGATTACCACATCTGACATAGCGCTCCTCTCCTTCTCACCTTTTCTACTGTAATTCAACACACCCTATCAGCTTTACTCGTTGTAAACCACCAGGGTGACCGCTTCGCCCCCGCCCAGACAAAGTGAGGCCTGGCCCTTCTCGGCATCCCTTTGCTTCATCGCATAAATCAAGGTGGTAAGGACCCTTGCCCCGCTCGCCCCGATGGGATGGCCCAGGGCCACAGCTCCTCCTTTTACGTTCACCTTGGCCGCATCCAGCTTCAGTTCCCTGATGATTGCGACCGATGACGTACTGAACGCCTCGTTGATCTCATGGAGATCAATATCGTCCACAGTGAGCCCGTCTTTGGCCAACACCCGTGGAATGGACAATATTGGGGCCACCAGTACGTATTTCATGTCAATTCCGGCAGAGCCCTGCGCCCCCAGCCTGACCAGCACTCGACAACCGAGATCCCTCGCTCGCTCCCTGCTCATGACCACCACGGCCGAGGCCCCGTCGCTTATCTTTGAGGCGTTGCCTGCGGTGGTGATCCCGTCCTTCTTGAAGGCCGGGCGCAGCCCGGCGAGGGCCTCGGCGCTGGTCCGCGGGGGCCGCACCGGGATCTCGTCCGAGTTGAACATGATCGGCTCACCCTTCCTCTGCGCCACCTCCACCGGCACTATCTCCTCGTCAAAGGCCCCTTCTTCCATCGCCTTCCAGGCCTTCCCATACGAGGCCAAAGCAAAGGCATCCGCGTCCTCTCGGGTGATCCCGTATTTCTCGGCTACAAGCTCAGAGCTCATCCCCATGTGGAAGTCGTTTACATGATCCCATAATCCGTCGTGGACCATGCCGTCCACCACCTTGCCGTTGTTCATCCTGTAACCTGTGCGCGCCTTGTCCAGCATATAGGGGCAGAGGTTCATGTTCTCCTGGCCTCCGGCCACCACCACCTCGGCGTCTCCGCATTGAATGGCCTGGGCGGCCAGCATCACAGCCTTTAGGCTGGAACCGCAGACCTTGTTTACGGTTATAGCGCCCACATCCCAAGGAAGACCGGCTCTGACCATAGACTGCCTTGCAGGGTTCTGGCCGAGTCCGTGGGGGAGCACTGAGCCCATTATTACCTCGTCCACGTCATCAGCACCGAGCTCCGCCCTGGCCAGGGCCTCGCGGATGACCAACGCCCCGAGATCAGTGGCCGAGACAGTGGACAGAGTTCCTGCAAAATCGCCTATCGCCGTCCTGCATGCACTTACTATGACCACGTCCCGCATGCAACCCGCCCTCCTTTCCCGGTTTAACTGACCGCCCGCCGTCCTTTTTTGTGGCTGAGTTCAATCCTTCGATCACACCAGATACAGCCAAAAGATTTCACAAATTTAGAATATATCCGGATGTGTATTTTCAAGTCAAGCCAAATTGCCGAGGTCTTTTCTCTTGACATAAGACTTAACACCTCGCTAATAATACAGAAATTATGTTCAAAGAAAGAGGCAAAGCCGAAAATGAACCCGATTGCAAAAGATCTCAAC
Organism: Desulfobacteraceae bacterium; assembly: GCA_046538465.1. Classification (GTDB taxonomy): domain Bacteria; phylum Desulfobacterota; class DSM-4660; order Desulfatiglandales; family HGW-15; genus CAZYJR01. The sequence goes on from JBKHIW010000403.1 coordinate 2,001, forward strand.
AACCGCATCATCAACGCGAACGTACATGTCTACGAAATGCTCTCCGGTGTGGGGCGAGAGCTCTTTTTCCCTAAAGGAATCCTTTCTCAAAGCGCCGAGGCCAAGGAAAAGGCTTATCGATTCAACGCCACCATCGGCATGGCCACTGAAAAAGGCGCCACCATGCACCTGGAATCCATTATGGCGCCTATCCAGGGGCTCAGGCCTGAGGAGGCCTTGACTTACGCCCCCTCGTTCGGGCTCTTGGAGCTTCGGGAGGCCTGGAAGGAGGCCCTGTTCAACAAGAATCCCTCTCTACAGGGGCGAGCCTTAAGCCTCCCGGTGGTAACCAACGCCATAACGCACGGGCTGAGTGTAAGCGCTGATATGTGGGTCGATCCCGGAGACGCGGTGATCCTGCCGGATAAGATGTGGGGAAACTATAATATGATTTTCTCGGTCCGCAATGGAGCCCGAGTGGTCAATTATCCTTTGTTTTCCGGAAGCGGTTTCAATGTGGACG
>JBKHIW010000404.1:0-2500 GCA_046538465.1 Desulfobacteraceae bacterium
ATTATATCGCGGACATCCCTGGGATGGGATGGAGTGCGGATTTTTATCTCACCCATACCCTCCACTACGTGGGCGCAATCCTGTTGCTGGCCTTGTTCTCCTACTCCGCGGCCTACCACCTCCTGTCCGGCGCGGTGAGGACTTATAAGCTGAGCACCGCTGGAATCATCAGGGTATTGCTCCTGGCAGGGCTTACGGCGACCGGGGTGGTCCGGGTGCTCAAAAATCTCCAGGGGGTTTCCTTTTCCCCCACCTTCATCATGGTGGCGGATATCTCCCACCTGGGCTTTATGACGGCTTATCTAGCGGCTGCTGTTCTTTTCCTTGTGCTCAAACGGGGCTGGGTGACAGAAAGGAGCACCACGGGCGGTTAATAATAGAGGACCGCAGTAAGAGGGGTTATGGATGTCCGAGTCTCTTCCTCAGGAAAAGCACTTTCGAGATCTGATTCGCAGGGCGGTTGAAGAGGATCTTGGCTCAGAAGGGGACGTCACTTCCCTGGCCGTGATCAGCGCCGGCCATCGGGCCGAGGCCGTGGTCAAGGCCAAGGAGCCGGGCGTTCTCTCCGGGGTTTATCTGATGCAGCCGATTTTCCGGATTCTGGATGCTCAACTTTCCGTTGAGCCGCTCTTAAAGGAAGGGGCCATCCTGGAAAAAGGATCCGTGATCGCGCGCATTTACGGCTCGACCAGAGGCATACTGGCCGGGGAGCGGGTGGTGCTGAACTTCATCCAGCGCTTGAGCGGCATAGCAACCCGCACGGCTCGTTTGACCTCACTGCTCGAGGGGACGGAGGCCGTGCTCCTCGATACACGAAAGACCACCCCGGGTCTGAGGTTGCTGGAGAAGCAGGCGGTTCGGGCGGGCGGGGGCAGCAACCACCGCTCAGGGCTCTATGACATGATCCTGATAAAAGATACCCATTTGAGGGCATGCGGAGGGCCGGCTGCTGCTGTAAAAAAGGCTTTAAGCTTCAAGGCGGCGGACCCGGCCCGCGCCGGCCTGGCTGTCGAGGTGGAGGTCCAGACAAGGGAGGAGTTTCTGGAGGCCCTTGAGGCCGGCCCCGATCGGATAATGCTGGACAACATGGGCCTGGACGAGATGAGGGACTGCGTCCGGGTTCGGGACCAAGAGGCCCCGTCCATTGAACTGGAGGCCAGCGGCAATATAACAGAAGAAACCATACGGGAGGTGGCTTTGACCGGCGTGGACTTTATCTCCTCCGGCGGCCTGACGCACAGTGTTCGGGCGCTGGACATCCACTTGGTGATCTCCTGATTCGACCTTCCTGCCGGCTGAGGCGTCATTGCTGGGATTCAGGATCGCCTGTTTATCTTGTCCCTCAAAACAGAGGAGTATTTGAACGTCACCACCCGCCTCTCGGCCAACATGAGATCTTCGCCGCTTTGGGGGTTTCGCCCCCTTCGGGTCTTCTTCCTCTTGACGCAGAATTTACCGAACCCGGATACGAGCAGGTCCTCTCCGTTCCCCAGGGTTCGTTTGATGATTTCCAGAAGGGCTTCCACGGTGTCCATCGCCTCTTTCCTCTTCAATCCCTTCTCGGTCAAGGACTCTACCAAATCTGCCTTTGTAAGCGTCATGACCACACTCCGTCTGCTCGGCCCACACTGTTAAACACATGCGCCGCTGAGCGGCTCTCCCTCTTGTCCACCGGGGACCGGCCCATCTCCGGCAGCCGTCCTTGAGATAAGAAGCCCCGGCCTGGAACAGCATTGTGAAACTAAACCGGCGAGGATGAAAAGTCAAGACTATCAAGATACTTATTCTTTAATCATAATGAGTTGCACCTTCGGCCCTCAGCTGGCAACATGGCTTGGGTTCCCTGAGCGGGGTCCTTGGCCCGAACCGAAGATTAAAATAGTTGCAAAAAGCCCCTGGCCTGGTTGTCTGCCCTAACAATTTCAAGGGGCTATGACGTTCCCAGCGGCGGTGGAGCGGATTTTTGTGAGACCGTCAAGATTCCAGGGGCGATGAAGGCGTTTATTGCAGTTGGAGGTCCCAAAGAGATGGAAAAGCGGACAAGGGCTTCCGGTAATGAAAAACCTGTGCTTGATACCCGGGACACCCGGTTGATCAGAGAGATGTTTTCAGGCGTCACTTCAAGGTATGACTTTCTGAACCGCTTGTTGAGCCTGCGTCGGGATGTGGCTTGGCGAAGGGCTGCTTCACGCCGCATGCGCTTTTTCCGCACCTTTCGCCTTCTGGATATTGCGGCCGGCACGTGTGATATCGGCATCCAGACGCTCCAGGACCACCCCGGAGCAAGAGTGACGGCCTTGGACCTGGTTGAGGAGATGCTGAAAAAAGGTCGGGACAAGGCCCGCAGGAAGAAGATGTACTCGGAGATGGATCTGATAGTGGGCGACGCCCTTCATCTCCCCTTCCCGGACGAATGCTTCGACGTGGTGTCAACGGCCTTCGGAATCCGCAATTTTCCTGATCGTCGGGCCGCCCTGGCTGAAATGGCCCGGGTTGCGGT
>JBKHIW010000028.1:0-12048 GCA_046538465.1 Desulfobacteraceae bacterium
ATCTAGGAGCAGGAAACATGATTCGATCCGGAGGTATATTATGAGCCAAATCATGGTCCTTGACGATGTCGAGGACGCCGGCGCTATGATCAAGCGGATCCTGGAGCGCAAGGGGCGTTCCGTGACCGTATTCACGGAAGAACACCAGGCCCTGGAATATGCACAACAGCAGCGCGTGGACCTTGCCATCCTGGATATCAAGCTCAAGAAAATCAGCGGGGTGGAGGTGCTGAGGCGGATCAAGGAGGAGCGCCCTGATATCGAAGTGGTCATGCTGACCGGATACCCCACCCTGGAGACCGCCAAGGAAGCCATGGGATACGGGGCCAGGGAGTACCTGGTAAAGCCGATTGACAAGAAAGAACTGGAAGACAAGATCGCCGGCATTTTGGAGGACCGGAGCTCGGCCTGATGCCCGGGAAGCATGGAGAATCAGAGGTAGGACCGTCGCCTTTGACCCGCGGACAGGAGATCCGTTCGCAGGTCAAGCATGTCCTGGAAAACTGGTTCTTTCGCATCTGCTTTCCGGGATCGCTGATCCGAAAGAAGTACACCTCGTTCCAGCACCTTCGCAGGGGCGATCGAAGCGCATTGGAGTTGATTTCCCGGCTGGAGGAGATCAAGCAGAAAAGAGGCGTCTGCGATATCGAGTATATCCGCCGCCTCTCCAGGCTCTTGGACCGGGAGGTCCAGGCCCTGGTTGAATCTCTGGTCGCCTTCAACCCGGTAAAATACGCCCTGCTGCGGAACTATCACCGCAAGTACGCGTTTTACTCCCATTTGGCCCTGACCGAAGATGACCCTGATTCAGGGCCTCCCTATGTATTAGGCCTGGATGCGGATCTCTCCGAGGAGCTCGCCGGCGGGAAGGCTGCTGTGCTATCCCGGCTTCTGAGAGAACACCGGTTCCCTGTCCCGCCGGGGCTGGTGCTGACTACAAAGGCCTTTCATCTCCTCCTGGAAGCCAATCAGCTTACCGGTCTGATACAGGAGCAGCTCGGCAGGCTGGGGCCTCGAGGAGAAGGAGTTCTCGAGGAGGTAAGCCGTACGATCAGGACAGCCGTGCTGGAGGCTCAACCGCCTTCGGTGCTGGAGAAGGAAGTCTTGCGCGGATTAAAGGCCTTGGGTATTGAAAATACACCCTTGGCCGTTCGGAGCAGCGCGGTCGGGGAGGACTTTCAGGCGTTTTTCGCAGGGCAGTTCGAGACGCGCCTGAACGTGGACCCCAGCGAGTGGTTCGCGGCATACAAGCAAGTGGCGGCCGGCAAGTACACCCCGCATGCCCTGTACTGCCGCATGAGCTTGGGCCTCACCGATCGAATGACGCCGATGGCGGTCTTGATAATGCCTACTATCCGGGCCGGTGTCAGCGGGATTCTCTACACCAGGGATCCGCGCCGGCCGGATCAGGCGGTCGCCTACATGGTCTCGGGCGGCGGGGAAAAGCTCGCCGCCGGCGGCGGGTACCAGGCGCGGGCCTGCTTTGATACGGAACGCCGGCGAATTGATGAAGTGGAAGCATCGGGGTTTTTGGGCTCAGAGGTCTTGTCCGAGGTTTTTCGCCTGGGCATGGAGCTCGAGGACAAGGCGGACGGCACGCCCCAGGATGTGGAATGGCTGGTGGATCGATCCGGGCGCGTCCATGTGGTCCAGTCAAGGCCGTTCGAATTGCCCCGGCCCTCTGAGCAAACCGACGGCCGCGAGTATCCGGAAAGTGTGGTTTTGGCCAGGGGGCAGTGGGTCAGCTCGGGCAGGACCTCGGGGCGGATTCATAAGCTCGAGGACTTGGGGGCGGTCTCCCGCATACCGGATCAGTCGATACTGGTGACCGACGAGCTGCCCCCGGAACTGAGCCTTGCGATCAGCCGCACCAGGGCCGTGGTGGCGGAAAAAGGCAGCCCGGCGTGTCACTTTGCTTCCATTGCCAGACAAGCGGGCGTTCCGGTGGTCTGCAACGTATATGGGGCTTTAGACATACTGGAAAACGGGCGAATAGTCAGCATTGACAGCGACGCGGGCCTGGTCCTGGAGGGCGGCCTTTTCCAACCGCGGCCGGAGAGCGCTGCCGCCGGGGGGCCTGAGACCTTCGTACTAAGAAAATTGACCTCGGCCCTGGAATTCATCTCCCCGCTGAGTCTGATGGACCCGGAAGATGAGGGCTTTTCCATCCAGTCCTGCCGAACACTTCACGACATCGTACGCTACGTGCACGAGGCCGGCGTGAGGGAGATGTTTTCCCTGGTCGGTGGGCGCGGGCTGGACCGGCACGGCGCCAAGCGCCTGGATTCCGGGCTGCCTCTGGTGCTCCACGTACTTGACGTGAACGAGGGTCTCGCACCCGAGGCAGCATCCGAAAAGACAGTTCATCTGGAACAGGTTAGAAGCCGGCCAATGCAAAGGCTTTTTGCCGGCCTTAGGTCCCCGGCGGTTCAATGGGACGAAAGCATCCTTCATTTTGATTGGAACGCCTACGACAAGCACTCGGCCTCCTTTATAAATGTCGAAAAATCAACTCTTTTCAGCAGCTATGCGATCCTGGGCGAGGAGTACCTCCACGCCCTTCTCCGATTCGGATACCATTTTGCCGTGGTGGATTCGGTTCAGGGGGCGGTGACCGAGCACAATTACATTCATTTCAGCTTCAAGGGCGGCGGAGGGGGCAGGGAGCAGCGCTTGTGGCGCGTCGAGTTGATCCGCGCCGTCCTGGAGCATTTCGGGTTTTCCGTCAAGACGGCCGCTGATCTCTTGGAGGCCTCCTTTGACCGGCGGGCCTCGGCCGATACCGGGGCCAATCTATCCCGGCTGGGCGTGGTACTGGGAAAGACCGTGCTTTTGGATATGCGCCTCGGAGACACGGACCATGTCGGCGACCTGGCATCGGCCTTGATAAAGGAGGCCTATGATTCTTTCCCTGTTTAAGAAGAAGAGGAGCCCTCTGTATCCCTTGACCTGGGTGACTCCCAGGTTGGCGGTGGGACACGCCCCGATGTCGTATAAGGAGCTGGAGAGCATTCGAGATCAAGGCATAAAGGCCATTATGAACCTGGGGCTGGAGTTGAGAGAACTGGCGCGGTTTGAGGAAGAACAGGGGTTCGAGGTCTATTTTCTCCCTGTAGAGGACCAAGGGTTTCCTGATCTGTCCGAGCTCGAAAAGGCCCTGGATTGGCTGGACGAATGTGTATATCTTGGGAAGAAAGTCTTGATTCATTGCCGTTTTGGAATCGGAAGAACCGGTACAGTGGTTTACTCCTATCTCCTTCGAAAAGGGTTGGACGCCAGGAAAGCGGAGAAAAAGATGCGGGGAATCCGCTCACAACCGACTGAAAATCCTCAAAAGCGCTTTCTGCACCAGTACTGGAAAAAGGAAAAGCCCTTTAAGTTATCAGACGAGCCGTCCCTTATCCCGCAGTTCGAGGTCGAACTCGAGCCGTATTTTGAAAGGACAAGACAGCTCCTTGACCGTGTGGAGGCGGACATCCCGGATGCCGCCCCTCGGTGCGGCAGGGACCACAGCCGATGCTGCCTCCTGTCGGTCCATATGACCCTTGCCGAGGCAGTCTATCTCCAGTTCGGGATCAATACCGAGTTGAGCGGATCAAAGCGCCGGGAGGTGATAAGGAGGGCCAGGGATATAGGAGAGTCCACCGGCTCAGGGCGGTCGCCATCCGGTATTCCCTGTCCTCTGCTCCATGAGGACCGCTGCCTTGTCTATCGCTTTCGCCCGGCGCAATGCAGGGTCTTTGATCGAGAACGGCGGGAAGTCCCGGCTGATGCGTCAAGCGAGCTGAAGGATCTTTCCAATGAGATCCTGGGGATTTTTTTGGGGGAGATGTCCTATCGTTCGGCGCCGAGTCTGGATCTGCCCATGGTAGTCTCGGGGAAGTTTGTCCAGAGCGTTTTTTACTTGATGTCTAAATCAACATAAAATTATACTATAGGATTTAGATTTTATTCGCTCAATGGCGTCCTTGTTTGAAGGGCTGCTTCTTGAATTGGGGAAGGAGGATACCATGAGAAGTAAGAGATTGTTGCTGGCCTTTGGCGTTGTTGTGCTGCTTGTCTTTTTGAGCAATCCTGCCTGGGCGGACCGATTGGCTGACGCCATACAGTCCGCGCCTCCAGGGACAGGCCCCGGGGAGATCGATCCTCAGGCCGAGTCCGGGTATTTGGGTATTCCCAGCGCACCCCAGGTCAACCTGATCTTGGGCTTTATTTGGGCTGTTTGGGTAGGGTGGATCTTTTCCACGGTAGGGGCTTTCGGCGGTATTATGGCCGGGGTGGGCCATATCACCATCTTTGGCCTGGCCAACTACGCCAACAGCTTTAAGGACACAGCGCCCACCCTGGACCGGCTGATCACCGACTCCATCCGGGTCTCCAACCAGTGGCTGGTAGGCACCTCTGCAGCCATATCTTCATACAATTACTGGCGAATGGGTCGCCTTGTCTTGCCGATAGGGATTTCACTGGGGTTGGGCTCCCTCTTAGGCAGCTACCTCATCCCGTGGCTGAGCGCCGGCAAGATCTCCTTGCAGGCATATTTGGGCTATTTCGGCCTGTTCGTTTTTCTTTTGGGCGCCTATTTGCTCTATGAGACCACTCCAAAGGGCATGAGCAAGAAGAAGGCAGCCAAGGAAGCTGCTCAGCGTTATGAAGACACCATAAGGCGCCAAAAAGAAGGTGATAAAATTGACGAAAAGGAGATGGGAGTGAAGATGAAATCCTTTTCCTTCTCCCGCGTCTACTTTACCTTTTACGGCGTGGAGTTTTCCTTCAACCCCTTGATCCCCTTTATAGGCGGTTTTATTATCGCGGGGCTGGCTTCCTTCCTGGGTGTCGGCGGCGGCTTTCTCCTCGTACCCTTCCTGACCAGCGTGGCCGGGCTTCCCATGTATATCGTCGCCGGGACTTCGGCTCTGACCGTGCTTATCGGCATGGTGGTGAGCATCTTCACCTATATGATGGTCAAGTTCACCCCGGTCTTTTGGCCCTTGATCGGCATTGAGCTGTTGGGAATCCTGGTCGGCTCCACCATCGGCCCGAGGACCTCGAAGTATATCCCGGAGGTCTGGCTGAAGAGGCTGTTTGTGGTATTGGCCTTTTATGTTGGGATCAGGTACGTAACCAAGGGATTTTTAGGCTATAGCCTGGTTCCGCCCTTCTAAGGCGGTAAATCTTTATGATTTACGAATTCTACAGGGCCCTGGACCCGGTCCTGGTTTTTCCGTTCCGGCTGTTGGAGCCTCCCTTTCTGGGTTTCCTGCTGGGCAACCTATATGTGGCTTCGATTTGCACCCTACTGGGGGAATTGACGCTTGCCCTGCTATTCAAATTCAATCGAAGGCACTACGAGGAGCAGCAAAGGGAGATGATGCGCAGCCAGAGCCTGTCCATCCAGGCCCTGATGCAAAAGAGAAAGGAAGAGTTCAAGGCGGCCAACAAGTTGGCCAATGAGGCCTTTGGAAAGAGCTTCTTCGCAGGGATCGCCTTTTCCTCGTCCTCCCTGTGGCCGGTGCCCTTCGCCCTGGGCTGGCTGGGCTACAGGTTCGGGCATCTGGATTTCGAGTTGCTCTACCCCCTTCCCTTGGTGGGTGATAAGTTGGGTTGCACTGCTGTCTTTATCCTGATCTACATATTGACTCGAATCCTGGGGACCAAGATACGGAAAAGTATTTTGGCCGGCAGGGAAGCAGCCGCCCCTTTGGACGAGGAGCAGCAGGAGAGGTACTATACATGGGCGGATCTCCATAATCACGAAAACCTCCGCGAGTCCGGGGGGCGGCGGGCCTGATGCCCGCTCCTTAGTAATCGGCGGCAATGAGAGGATTGATTCGGAAGTCGGTTTTTTTGTGGGAGGTAGGTGTATGATGGAAAATCTAAGGCCATCAAGGGCAAAGAGGTATCATTTCCTTTCCACGCTTTACAGGGACGAGATTCCTCTTTCCTTGATAGAGGCGATGCAGAAGGATGATTTTATTGAACCCTTTCTAGAATCGGTCAGAGGCTGCGGGTTCATAGATTTGATAAGCGGCGCCGAGGTAATGGCGAGCTACCTGCGGGGCGGATCGGCCGAAAGCCTGTACAGGGAGCTGCGGTGCGACTATGCGGAGCTCTTCTTGAACGCCGGGGAAAACCCGGTATTTCCTTACGAGTCGGCTGCCTTGAGCGGAGAACCGATCCTGATGCAGGAGTCGATCTTCTCCCTGCGGGAGTATTTCAGAAAGGCAGGGGTCCGGAAGAAGGATTCGTTCAGGGATTTGGAGGATCATGTGGCTGTACAGCTCGAGCTCCTGCGGTATCTAAACGAGACCGGACAGGATGATATATATCTCGAGTTTTTCAAGGACCGATATTGCAAATGGGTACCTATTTTGTGCGATCAACTGGTCGCATCCTCCCCTGCCGAGAGCAGTTTTTACCAGGGGCTTGCACATTACACACGGGGCGCCTTGATGTGCGAGAGCCTCAGGAACGCGGGATTCACCAAGGGGCTGGAAGTGACCATGCGTTTGATGCCCGCCCTTGAGTCCCTGGGGCTTGATCCCGAGTACACGACCATTGAACCGGGGGAAATCAAGCAGGAATTTACAGGCACAATCCCCTCCCACTGCTACGGCTGCGGGGCCTTGTGCGGGATATCGGCCAAGGTGAAAGACGGGGTGCTGATGTCCGTATCCGGCCTCACCGGGGATCCCAAAGGGGGCGGCAGGGTCTGCCCCAAAGGCGGGGCCTCGCCCAAGCACGTTTATTCGGCCTATCGGTTGAAGGCGCCCCTGATCAAGGAAGGGACGCGGTTCAGGAAGGCCTCTTGGGACGAGGCGTTGGACCTGGTGGCCGAAAAGATAAAGACGTTTGAAAAGGGAAAGCTCGGTTATATGAGGGGGAACGACTGGGCCAACAATATCCATGAGGCCCTGTTCGACCACCTTTCCTGTCCCAAGGTCACCCATCGCCCGATGTGCGACAACTCCAATCGAATGGCCAATGAAAAGAATCTCAACGACAAGCGGCCGTGGATCAATTACGAGGAGTCGGACTATATCCTGCACTTCGGGATGAATGAGCTCGCTACGTCCTACGGCCAGCGTAAGACCGCGCAGCTAAGAGCCGCAGTCAGGAGAGGGGCGAAGCTGGTGGTCTTCGATCCCAGGCGTTCGGAGACAGGGGAGTTCGCCACCGAATGGGTGCCGATCAAGCCCTCCACCGACGGTGCCGTGGCAATGGCCATGTGCTATGTGATCGTGACCAAGGGGCTCCATGACAAGGAATTCGTCTCCCAGTGGACCCACGGCTTTGAGGAGTTCGAGAAGAGGCTGCTCGGGAAGGAGGACGGAACGGCCCGCACTCCGGAATGGGCCGCTGAGATAAGCGGGGTACCGGCGGAGACTATTGAGAGGATCGCTGTGGAGTTTGCTTCGGCAAGGAACAAGGGGTGCATGTCGTGGACCGGGCTGGCCCAGACGGATAACGGCATGTACAGCACCGCGGCCATTCAGGCCCTGAATGCATTGTGCGGGACCTTTGATGCACCTGGAGGCCCTTCTCTTCCCTTCAAGCGCAAGCTCAAATCCCCATGGGGCGAGGGTCAGGAAAAGCCGCCCGCAGGGGACGCCCCCAAGCTGAACAAGTTCAAGATCTGGTCAGGGTGGGCCCCGGCCCTGCTGCTCCAAGACGTGGAGGCAGGAAGAGTGACCGGGCTGGTCAACTATTACGGAGATCCTGTCCTGTCCTGGGGCAATGAGGAGGCCGTGACCAAGGCCGTGGACATGATGGACTTTGTGGTGACAATTGATGCGTTTATGTGCAACACCGCACTCCTCTCTGACGTGGTGCTCCCGGACAGCACCTGGCTGGAGCAGAGCCAGGTCAAGGCGGACTGGTTGTATGAGGCGTTTATCGCCTATTATGCAGAGATAGTAAAACCGATGTACGATTCCAGACCGATGTGGTGGATCACGGTCGAGCTGGCCAAGAGGCTCGGGCTGGGACGGTACTTCCCCTGGAACAGCGCCGAGGAGTTCGAGCGCAACCAGCTCGCAGGGACGCCATGGTCTTATGACGAGCTCAAGCGCAAGGGGTTCATCATCACCGATCCTGCTGAGTACTATAAATACAGGAAGTGGGGCTCCTTCAATGTCCCGTCGGGTTACGGCTCCTCGGGCGTGACCGCCACCGGGAAGTATAATTTCCTCAACCCGGCGGCCCAGGAAAAAGGTATAGACCCCTTGCCGGACCATAAGGAGCCCAATCCGGAGCTCGCTCCGGATGATGAGTACCCGTTCATCTTCGGCAACTTCCGGATATTCACCCACGAGCATTCCTCCACCTTCAATAATTACCAGTTGATGAAGATCCAGGGGTCGAACCCGCTTTGGATCAATATGCTCGACGCCTATGAGCTGGGGATCGGCCCGGGTGACAGGGTGAAGGTCTCCTCCCCCTGGGGCAGAGTATACATGGAGGCCCTGCCCACGTGGGACCTGATGCGGGGGGTGCTCGCCTCGGGCGGCGGCTTCGGGCACGCGCGCGGACTGGAGGCCGACCCCAAGTACCCGCAGTTCGGAGGAGTAAACACCCCCGGCATTATGAAGCCGAATTACGTTGAGGACGTGGGCGGTACTCCGCTTTTAAAGTATATCAAGACGCGTGTGGAAAGGGCCTGAATTCGTTGCCGCACCCGCATCCACTCGAGACAGGGAAGCGGTTGTGCTTGACAATGTGTATATCCATGTGTATTGTTAAGTGCATGAAGAGGTGCGTTATGCGGACAAATATTGTGATTGATGAAGAACTGTTGGAAGAGGCGATGAAGCTCAGCGGCGCCAGGACCAAAAAGGAATTGATTGCATCTGCCTTAGAGGAGTACGTCAGGTCCCGCAAGCGGAAAAACCTTTTGGAGCTGGAGGGGGGCGTTGAATTCAGGGACGGCTATGACTACAAAGGCCTTCGCCAAGGATCATGATTCTGGTTGATACGTCGGTATTGATCGACTTTTTCAAGGGGGTTGACAGCAGACCTGTTGACCGGTTTCGGGAGGTCTTGGCCCATCAGATCCCCTTTGGCATTTCTTCTATAATTTACCAGGAGATATTGCAGGGCGCCAAGTCGGAAAAGGAATATGCGCTGCTCAAAGATTACCTCTCCACCCAGCGGTTCTTTCATCCTGCAGACCCGGTAAAATCCTATGGGGAGGCGGCAGACATTTATTTTACCTGCAGGAATAAAGGCGTGACTATCCGAAGTACCATTGATTGCCTGATTGCTCAGATTGCCCTGGAACAGGACCTGTTTCTGCTTCACAACGACAGGGATTTCGACGCCATGGCCCCCATAATCGGCCTGCGCGTATACGGCTGATTCCGGCTGCACAGGCGGCTGAGCGGGTTTTTGCGAAGCCGCCGATATTGATGATAAACAAGGATTAGATTATCTTACGATGAAAAAGGGGTTTAGCAGGTCCTCCTTGTTGTATTGCAATTCTTGATTGGTCCCTGCGTGCCGCACGTTCTTGCCGGCGGCCTTCACTACGGCATGGCCAGCGGCGGTGTCCCACTCCATGGTGGGTCCGAAGCGGGGATAGATTTCAGCTCTTCCTTCCGCCACCAGGCACAGCTTTAATGAACTGCCGATATTTAGGGTTTTTACCGGGCGCGTGGATTCTTTTTCCAGGTTCGCTATGAAAGATCCGGTCTCTTCGTTGAGGTGTGACTTGCTGGCCACAACATTGAGGGTATCCCCGGGATAGGCAAGGGGCAGTTTTCGAGCCCTTTGGGCGATGGTCAGGGGTGTATCGGCCGGCGAGACCTCCCCGGCGGTGAAAGCTCCGTTGACGATGTCTCCGTAGTAGATTTGTTTCAGTACCGGGGCGTAAACCACGCCGAGAACTGCTTTACTGCTTTCGATCAACGCGATATTTACTGTGAATTCGCCGTTGCGCTTTATGAACTCTTTGGTGCCGTCCAGGGGGTCGACCAGCCAGAACCTCTGCCATTGGGCCCTTTCCTCATAAGGTATATCGCCTCCTTCTTCGCTCAGGATAGGTAAATCTGACTTTCCAAGGAATTGTTTGATAGTATCGTGAGCCCTGAGATCGGCTGTGGTCAGGGGAGAGTCATCAGCTTTTGTTTGGACCGAAAAATCCTGGTTTTCATAGACATCCATAATCTCTACGGCTGCGGCAAGGGCTGCTTTAATAGCTTTATCAAGTAGTTTCTGCATAAACAGCGGAATTAGACTCTCACGCGTCATCGGGAGGGCTCATTCCCGGGGGCGGGTTCTTGCGGATGCTCTCGAAGAGCTGCTCTATGAGATCCCGGCCGCCTTGGCCCAGGCCGTGATAGAGGCTGGCCATGAAGTAGAGGGTGTTCGAGGCTGCGTCCACGAATGACCACCCGCAGTTGTCGAACCGACAGTTGTCAAAGGAGACCGGAGCGGAACCGCCGTAGCGTAAGTCACAATCCACAAAGGCGCACTCGGCGTAGTCGTTTCCGTCAAGTAGAATTTTCTGCCCCTCAAAGGTCTCTTGCCTGTATTCCATAAAGCGTGCCCTCCGTTCATTTGGGAATTCCATCCCTAGCACCCATGGTCTGCAAAAAGCAAGAGGCTTTCCCCTTGACACGCCTTTGCAGTTTAAATAAGTTTTGCAGAAAAGTATCCACTCTCGGGCTCCCGGGGCGCCCCCCCCGTCCGGGCGGAGCGAATCGAGCAGGGGGGCTGGGGCGGAGGTGAGGAAGGTGAAAGGGTGGAGGCTTGGGGCGCTTTTTGTGGTGTTGCTGTGTGTCGCGGCGTGCGGGGGAAGATTCGGTGGCAAGACCCCGTCGGAGCCGGTATCCATATCGGACGAGTTCGAGGAGGACCTACCGCGCGACAGCGCTTACTATGACTTCGAGGACATTCCGGTTCACAGGAAGATGAAACTGGAGCCCGAACCCTCGCTTCTATTCGAGACCAGGAACCTCAAGGCCGGAAGGATATGCTTCAAGGGGCGGCTTGACCCGGTGGAGCTCTTCGAGTTCTTTGTGGTCAATATGCCTTCGGAGAACTGGCAGCTGAGAAGCTATTTCAAGTATGGCGTTTATCTGCTGGTTTTTGAAAAGCCTGACCGGGATTGCATTATCAGCATCAACAAGTCTACGTTCAACACTCAACTCGAGATCTGGGTGACACCCCACCTCGGACCCGAGTAGAGCCGGCGGAGGCATCATGGTAAGACAGGGCGACAAGGCAAGGAGGAGGGAAAAGCCTAAGAAAAAGGGCTGGTGGGCGAGATTCGTGGAACGGATGGCCAAGGCTAACGAAGAGTCTTTAAAGAACCGGTGCACGGGCTGAGGGATCAGGTCCGGGTAGTGCCGGCGGCACTGCGATTCAGATCACGTCCTCGGAACGGAAGCTCCTGGCAGGGGGCCCGCTGGAGCGCTCGAACCCTTGGATCCATCCCTGGACCCGTTCTTTTCCATAGGCCTCCTCCCAGCCCCTGACAATCTGCTCGACCGGAATGTCGGCGAAGACGCCGAGATCTTCGACATATTCCATGAAGGCTTGTTTATCCAGATTATAGGGCTGAAACACGGAGTCCTGACGACCGTCGAACTCCAAGGGGTCCACCCTGTGTCGGCGGCAGAGCTCGGCGTTGAATGCGGGCGTGGCCTTGACCCAGTTGCCCTCCAGAAACAGCTCGTTGTAGCCGTGATAAACAAAGAGGTCGGTCCCCATGTAATCCAAAAGCTGTTTGGTGGCCAGGTGGTTCCGCACATGTGCGAAGCCCACCCGGGCCGGGATGCCGCAGGCCCTGGCCAGTGCGCAGAGAAGAGACGCCTTGGGCACGCAGTAGCCCCGTCCCGAGCGGAGCACATTGCTGGCCTGATAGTGTTCGGGTCGGTAAAAGGGATAGTAGGGGGTATAGCGTATCCCGTCCCTGACCGCGTAATAGAGCCTGACCGCCGCGGCTGTCAAGTCACGGCCCGCGCCTTGGGCGGTTTTCCGTGCAAATTCCTTTATGTCGGGATGGTCGCTGTCGATAATCGGGGTCGGCTCCAGGTGGATATCCAA
>JBKHIW010000029.1:0-11658 GCA_046538465.1 Desulfobacteraceae bacterium
CAGGCAGGCGCGAGGCCAACCGGTGCCTCAACTGCGGCTACTGCTGCGAGTGCTTCCAGTGCGTGAGCGCGTGCGGTCCGGGGGCCGTGACATTGGAGACCCACGCCCAGAAGGAAGAAAGAATCGAGCTTCAGGTAGGGGCCGTGATCCTTTCCACAGGATTCCGCGCCTTTGACCCTTCTAGATTCGAGACATACAGCTACTCCAGACATCCCAATGTGGTGACCGCCCTGGAGTTCGAGCGCATACTCTCAGCCTCAGGACCCACTATGGGCCACTTGGTCCGTATGTCCGACCACCAGGAGCCCAAGAAGATCGCATGGCTCCAGTGCGTCGGATCCCGTGATATAAACCGCTGCGACCACGGATACTGCTCCGCGGTATGCTGCATGTATGCTGTCAAGCAGGCCATAATAGCCAAGGAACACGCCGGAAAAGATCTGGAATGCGCTGTTTTTTATATGGACATGCGCACATTCGGTAATAATTATGAACTCTATTATAACCAAGCCCGGGAGGTTTATGGGGTGAGGTTCCTGCGCTCCCGCGTTCATACCGTCAATCCTGATCCGGCCGGCGGAGGTCTTACCCTTCAATACCTGGACGAAGAAAAAGGCCTTCCCGCTGAAGAGGCCTTTGATATGGTGGTCTTGAGCGTGGGCCTGGAGGCGGACCCGGACACCATGGAATGTCTGCGGCGGCTTGGAGTGGAGCTCACCGGCGACGGGTTCGCCAGAACATCGACGTTTATGCCTGTTGAGACCTCCAGGGCCGGGATCTACGCCGGTGGTTCGGTCACCGGCCCCAAAGACATCCCATCGTCGGTGGTAGATGCGAGCGCTGCATCCTGCGCTGTTATGTGTACACTCCAAGAGGCCAGGGGCACGGAGATCAAGGCCAAAGAAATCCCGGAGGAACGGGACGTCTCTGCCGAGGAGCCGCGGATCGGCGTCTTTGTCTGCAACTGCGGCTCCAACATAGGCGGCGTAGTGGATGTACCCGCGGTCACCCAATACGCATCAGGGCTCCCCCATGTGGTATATGCCGAGCAGAATCTATTCACCTGCTCACAAGACACGCAAGAAAACATCAAAAAGGCGATAGAGGAGCAACGGCTTAACAGGGTGGTCATTGCGGCCTGCTCGCCGATGACCCATGAACCGTTGTTCCAAGAGACCATTCAAGACTGTGGACTGAACAGGTATCTCTTGGAGATGGCCAATATACGCAACCAGGACTCATGGGTCCATGGCGACCATCCGGGGACGGCCACTATAAAGGCCAAAGACCTGGTGCGAATGGCTGTGGCCCGAGCCGGGTTGCTCCATCCCTTGAAAGAAAAGAGGATCCCGTTGAACCGCCGCGCCTTGGTGATCGGAGGAGGCATTGCAGGGATGACGGCCGCCTTGGGCCTGGCGGACCAGGGATTCGAAACCGTGCTGGTCGAAAAGGAGTCGCAGTTGGGCGGTCTTTGCCGGTCGCTGACCACCACAATAGAAGGGGCTGACATTCAAGGCCAGCTCAAGGAATTGGTGGAGCGAGTCCAGCACCACGATCGAGTCCAGGTCTTGACCGAGGCCTTGATTGTGGGATTCGGTGGATTCAAGGGCAACTTCACCACTGAGGTCCTGGTGGGCCCAGGCATGTATGAGAGGAAGATAGAGCACGGCGTGGTGGTGGTGGCCACCGGGGCCGTGGAGTATCAGCCTGACGAATACCTCTACGGCCTAAATTCAAAGGTCATAACCCAAGTTGAACTCGGCCGCCGGTTGGAGGTAACCGGGGCGGAGGATCTCAACGACGTGGTCATGATCCAGTGCGTGGGCTCGCGCACCGAGGAACACCCCAACTGCTCCCGAATCTGCTGCCAAAGCGCGGTCAAGAATGCACTTCATATCAAGGAGCTCAACCCGGAGGCAAACGTATATATCCTCTACCGCGACATGCGGACTTACGGCCTGATGGAGGAGTATTACACCGAGGCCCGCCGCAGGGGTGTACTCTTCTTCCAATTCGAGCCGGACAACCCGCCTGAGGTGTTCCAAGAAGGAGACTCTCTCAAGGCGGCTTTCAACGACCACATTTTGCAGAGGCGGATATGCGTCAGCCCGGATGCCCTTGTGCTCAGCGCGGGGATGAGGGCCGCCGACACCGAGGAGCTGGCCTCAATACTCAAGCTCGCCCGCAGCGAAGACGGCTACTTCATGGAGGCCCATGTCAAGCTGAGGCCTGTGGACATGGCCACAGAGGGAGTCTTTGTCTGCGGAACGGCCCAAGGCCCGAAACTGGTCTCCGAGGCCATAAGCCAGGCCATGGCCGCCTCTGCAAGGGCTGCGGCCTTCCTCTCCCAAAAGGACCTTACCCTCTCTGTGGTAACGGCCAGAGTGGATCAGGAACACTGCGCAGCGTGCCTGATATGCGTGCGCTCTTGTCCCTGGGGGGTTCCCAGGATCAATGAAAACGGAGTGAGCGAAATAGACCCGGCCCGGTGCCGCGGGTGTGGCATATGCGCCGCCGAGTGCCCGGCCAAGGTGATCGAGCTCACTTGGTATGAAGACGAACTGGTATTGAGCAAGGTGGAGGCCTTGCTCGAAGGAGTGCTCTGATGGAGGAATTCGAACCTATCATTGTTGCGTTTTGCTGCCAGGCCTGAGGATATACCGCTGCGGACCTGGCAGGTTCCATGAGACTCCGGTATCCGGGCAGTATTAGAATAATAAGCATACCCTGCACCGGGAAAGTCGATCTTATCCATATCCTCAGGGCCTTTGAACGCGGAGCCGACGGGGTGTACGTGCTCGGTTGCCTTGAGGGCGAATGCAGGTATGAAAATGGAAATATAAGAGCTAAAAAACGTGTTGAAAAAGCCAAAGAAATTCTTGAACAGATCGGTATTGGAGGCGGGCGCGTGGCCATGTACAACCTCTCTTCGAGTGAGGCGCCCCGCTTCGTTGCCTTTGCCCGGGAGATGACTGAAAAGATTCGGGAATTGGGCCCCAATCCCATAAAAGCGGCCCTTAAGGGCAAGGCTGCTTGATGCAGGGTTCCGGCGGAAGCGAGCGGTTCAGGGGTCGCAGACAGGTTGGGCGGCCGTTAATCAACAGGAGGTTGGGGACATGATTGTAGCCAAGCAAAAGCCTATCGACGAAATTATCCAATCGATCGGGGAGGTGGATAAACTCCTGGTGGTGGGATGCAATGAATGCGTCACTGTGTGCGAAGCAGGCGGACGCAAGGAGGTGGCCGTACTCGCCTCAGCGCTTCGGATGCACTTCATGAATCAAGGTCGCAAGCCCCGGATTGATGAGGTGACTCTGGAAAGGCAGTGCGACCATGAATACCTCGAGGAAATCAGGGATCGCGTGGACCAGTATGACGCCCTGCTCTCTCTTGCATGCGGCGTAGGCGTCCAATTCTTGGCCGAGAAGTACTACCAAACCCCGGTATTGCCGGGAGTGGACACCTGCTTTATGGGAGTCACCGAGGAAAGGGGGGTCTGGAGCGAGAGATGTCAAGGCTGCGGCCAGTGCATCCTTGCATATACGGGCGGGATATGCCCGATCTCCAGGTGCGCCAAACGACTCTTCAACGGCCCCTGCGGCGGATCCACCAAGGGGAAGTGCGAGATCGACAAAAACTTGGACTGCGGGTGGCAGCTGATCATAGACCGACTCAAGGAACTCGGGCGCATGGAAGACTATGAACGGCTGATACCCATAAAAGACTGGTCCACCGAGCGGGCCGGGGGGCCGCGAAGGGTGACAAGGGAGGACGTGAGGCAATGAGTGAAGTGAAGACGCCCAGCAGACTGGAAAAGGTGCTCGCCGCCGGCCACATGGCGGTGACCTCCGAGTGCGGCCCTCCGCGCGGAAGCGAGGCCGGAGAGATCAAGAAAAAGGCGGAGATGATCCGCAACTACGTGGATGCAATCAATATCACGGACAACCAGACTTCTGTGACCCGGCTCTGCAGTCTGGCCTCATGCATCCACCTCAAGGGCATGGGGATCGACCCGGTGCTTCAAATGGTGGTGCGGGACCGAAACCGAATCGCCATCCAGAGCGATATACTTGGTGCAGCTTCCTTTGACATACATAACATCCTCTGCCTCTCTGGAGACCACCAGAAGTTCGGTGACAACCCCCAAGGGCAGAACGTCTTTGACATAGACTCCATGCAGCTGATCCAGACCGTGCGTCTGATGCGCGACGAGGGGTGCTTTTTGGGAGGAGACGAGATCGAGCGCCCTCCCCGGATGTTTGTGGGTGCAGCAGCCAATCCGTTCGCCGATCCGTTCGAGATCAGGGTCCCCAGGTTGGCCAAGAAGATAGCAGCGGGTGCGGAGTTCATCCAGACGCAGTGCATATACAATTTGGACAAATTTGAAGAATGGATGGCATTGGCCGGAGAACGCGGACTGCATGAGAAAGTGGCCATATTGGCGGGGGTGACCCCCCTTAAGTCGGCGGGCATGGCCAAATATATGAAAAACAGAGTTCCAGGCATGGATGTGCCTGATGAAGTTGTTAAAAGAATAAGTGGAGTACCTAAAGAAAAACAAGCTCAGGAAGGTATAGACATATGTATAGAAACTATACAACGATTAAAGGAGATTAAAGGGATACGAGGATTTCATGTAATGGCAATTGAATGGGAGGATAAAGTTCCTGAGATTGTAGAGCGTAGCGGTCTTTATCCAAGGCCTCAACTACAGGAATAAGTTGATACAGAAATGTCAAAAGGAGGAGAGCCATGTCTCAAAAGTATATCTTGGTTGTTGACGATGATCCCGATCTGGTGGAAACCTTGGCGATGATGCTGGAAAGCAAGGGCTGCGAGGTAGGGCGCGCTTATGACGGGGTGGAAGGAGAAGCGGCCATTAAGGAGCGGCGACCGGACCTCATTATCCTGGACATTATGATGCCCAGAAAGGACGGCTATGTGCTTTGCTCGGAGCTCAAGGCCTCCGAGGAGACGCGCGACATCCCGGTGGTGCTGTTGACCGCTGTAGGAGAGGCGGTCCCCAGTACGCGATACACTCATGCAGACGGCATGAGTACAGAGGCCGACGAGTATATACCCAAGCCTGTGGACACGGACACCCTGTGGAAAGTGGTGCAGGGTTTCCTGGAGTGACCCGGCAAAGGGTCTCGCCCGCCGGACATGGGATACCTGACGAGGCTGAACGGGTTCAAGGTCCTGAAGGAGGTGACCTCGTTCAGGCTGGTCTTCAGTTCGGGACAATCAGGCTCGCTGGTTCGATTCTTCAGCGCAGCCGCAGGAGAGAAAATCAACCTCCCCTACGCAACCTTGTTGCAGGAGGACTCAGGGTGGCGGGTGACCGCAACCGCGGAAAAGGGATATGCTCAACCGCTGGTCCGCCTTATGGAGCAATCCGGAGGCGATTACTATGGCGGCTTCAAAAATTGCAATATCCTTTCCTTGTTTCCGCATCGCGGGGACCCGCGGGTGCCTGGGGCGCTTTTCGAACTCCTGGGGCAAAAGGGAGTCGAAATCATGGGTGCGGCGAGTTCTCCCTCGGCTGTATCCGTCCTGTTTCCGGAGGACGCCTTGGACAGCGTCGGGCCTGAGCTTTTCAGGTTTTTCAGCTTCAGCGGCTACCGGACCCCTGAAGACTGGAAGGCCGCTCAAAAAGGCAAAGAGAAACTCTACAAAGAGGTCGTGGCCTCCTACCAGGAAAAGAAGCCCAAGGTCTACGGCCTTACTTGTCGTGAGGGCCAGTCGCTCCTCAGGCTCAAAATCCCACCCCTTGCCTTGGAGCAGGCCGGGAAGGCCTTGGGGTCCCTCTCTGGGATAATCCCTCCCCTCTCCCTCTTTGCTGCGGGAACTTCAGATCTATCGGAGCATCTGGTCTTGTGCTATCCAAAACCCCCGGATCCGTATAACCCTGAAGCCGTACTAGCAAAAAGCCTACCAGAGGCCGCTCTTTCCCCAACCACGCCTACAGCGGTCTTTTTCATGAACGGCCCCCATTTCGGAGACAGGTACGGAATAGCACGCGATTTGGTGCGTGCCCTCCAGGAGCGAGGGGTTGAACCCATCGTCCTTAATTTCACGGTTGCCTCCATAGTAGGTGCAGTAGCCTCAGAGGACTTGGACGCCTCTGTAGACGGGATAATGAGCTGTTTTGAAGTGCCGGAGGTGAACCGTTTTTAGGGTGCCACCGCCCGCGCACCAATTCTTGCAGCCATGCCTGGAATTCTGTTATCTTTTAGCATCGGCATTTTTCAGTGCCATGGGCCCTCGAACCCGGTTCAGGGCGGTGAGGAGGCTGGAAGTCAATGGGATCCAGTGCCAGAGTTTTATTCGGTATGGCCGCCTTCGTGGTGGTGGTCTCGGGCATGAAGGCGGCCGGTTCCATATTGGTTCCCTTTCTATTGGCCCTTTTCATCGCCGTGATCTGCGCGCCGCTCCTCTTCTGGTTGAAACAAAAAGGTGTCCCCAACATACTGGCGGTCTTCTCCGTTATGGTGATTATCTTGGGTTTGGGATTGGTGCTCGCCGCCTTTGTAGGAAACTCATTCCGCGACTTTTACAGGTCCATCCCTTTTTATCAGGACCTTCTGACCGAGAAGACCGCCGAGGTCCTGAACTGGCTTATGGGAAAAGGGTTGGAGATCTCACCCAAGCTCCTTGAAGAGTACCTTAATCCGGCCAAGGCTATGGGTCTGGCGGCCGATACCCTTAAGGGCGTGACCGGGGTCTTTACCAACGTATTTATGATCCTCTTGACTGTGGTATTCATCCTGTTAGAGGCCTCGGTGATCCCTTCCAAGCTCCAGGCTGCACTCAAGGATCCGGATGAATCCGTTCCCAGGTTGGGCGAATTCCTGGCAAACCTGAACCGCTACCTGGCCATTAAGACCATTTTCAGTCTGCTCACCGGCATAGGGATCTGGCTCTGGCTGGTGATTCTAGGCGTGGACTACCCTGTTCTTTGGGGCGTGCTGGCCTTCGCCCTGAATTATATCCCCAACATAGGGTCCATAATAGCAGCAATACCCGCCTCTCTCTTGGCCCTGGTCCAACTGGGATTGGGCCCCTCACTTCTCACGGTCCTCGGGTATCTGGTGGTAAACACGGTCTTAGGAAACTTTTTGGAGCCGCGCTTCATGGGGAGAGGCCTCGGGCTTTCCACATTGGTGGTCTTTCTTTCATTGGTCTTCTGGGGCTGGGTCCTTGGCCCCATGGGCATGCTTCTCTCAGTACCCCTTACCATGATAGTGAAGATCTGGCTCGAGAGTGGAGAAGACACTAAGCGTGCGGCCATACTCTTGGGTTCTTCGGTTTACTATGCTCCTGTGGAGGCAGAAAACGAGGCCGACCAAGACAATCCACATTGAGGGCTCCGGGATCAATACTAAAGACCAGCGGCATCCATGATATCAGGCACCCGCTCCTCCTTTCCTATGGCCATAATGTGGACCCCGTCGCACATTCCCTCTTCCTTGATTCGGCGGATCATTCGGCCTGCAATCTCGATACCTTTTTCCAGCTTCCGGCCCTTGGGCGCCGCATCCATCTCGTCTATGAGGCTTTGGGGCACCCGCACGCCTGCCACGTTTTTATTCATGAACCGGGCCATAGGCGCCGAAGTCAAGAGGATTATCCCTGCCAGGATCTTTACAGGAAACGCCCGGGCGTAGTTCATGAACTCCTTGAACCGGTCCAGATCATAAACCGCTTGAGTCTGGATGAACTCCGCTCCTGCATCAATCTTTTTCTCGAACTTTATGAGCTGGGGAGACAAAGGGCTGGCCTCAGGAGTAACGATCGCACCTGCACAAAAGCTTGGCGCCCCGTCCAAGGCGTTTCCTCCCAGGTCTTTTCCTTTCTCCAGGGTGCGGATGGCGGCCAAAAGCTGGCTGGAGTCCAAATCGAACACGCCCTTGGCCTCCTTGTGGTCGCCCAGAAGTACCGAGTCGCCGGTGAGGCAAAGCACATTGTTTATCCCCCGGCTTGCAGCGAGAAGCAGATCGGCCTGAAGGGCCATGCGATTGCGATCTCTGCAGGTCATCTGCAGTATGGGCTCTCCGCCCCTTTCCTTGATCAGGAGGGCCCCGCCCATTGAAGGAAAACGCATGACCGAGCTTTGGTGATCGGTCACGTTCATGGCGTCCACCTTGCCCTTTAAAAGCTCTATGTGATGCATCATTTGATCCAGATGCATCCCCTTGGGGGGCGCCACCTCTGAGGTGACCAGGAACTTCCCGGATTCCAATGCCTGTTTAAATGACGATACCATGCCTGACCTCTGGATTTTGGTTCAAGCCTCTTCTTCGGACCCCCGCCACATCCCGGGCATAGGCGAGGCCTGATGGTTTCGCGCCTTCTGGAATCGCCGCATTGCCTCCAGCCTGCCCAGTTCCTCCAGTCGATTATAGATCATGGTCCAGGCGCAGTCCCTACCGTCTCCAATTTCGCACTTCCCTTCATTCGTGCCTCCGCAAGGACCGTTTACCAATCCCTTGTGGCAGGCGGTTACCGGGCAGATACCCCCTGTCTCCCCTAATATGCAGCTCCCGCATTGAGTGCATATCTGATCGAAGCGTCCTGGTCCGGCCTCTTTCCCCATGAACAGCGTATCCAACGCCGGCACTACCATCTTGTTCACCTGTCTGGCGATGGTCTGGACGCCGAAGGC
Source organism: Desulfobacteraceae bacterium (assembly GCA_046538465.1). GTDB lineage: Bacteria > Desulfobacterota > DSM-4660 > Desulfatiglandales > HGW-15 > CAZYJR01. The sequence continues at coordinate 8,666 of JBKHIW010000029.1, forward strand.
GCACGTCATCACCAGGATCGCATCGCACTGCCGGACGGCCTGGCCATGCACTTCCAACGCCTCCCTGCTCAGATTGTCGCAAGCCACCGCAAGCACCACCTCGCCGGTCACCAGCTTTCCTTTGGAGGCCAACCTCTCGGCCATAGTGCGGACCTGCTCAGCGCCCCCGGTCCTTGTAAGGGTCGTACAGGTCCCGCATCCCACTACAAATATACGAGTGAAGCCTTCCAGTAGAAAATCAACCTCCTCCTGGGGCTTCGGCTGAGTAATGGATCGAATCATATCTCCAGGCCCTCCCTTTCCAAGTCGCACCTCAAGCACCGGGTGGCCTCCAGGCGTGCCTGGGCCTCGGTAAAGCCACGCTCCACCTCTCGAAAGTCTCCTATGCGCAGATCGGCTTTTTCCATCTCCAGAGGCAGTCTGGGCTTTTCTTCGGTGCTCTCCTCCTCCAAGGCCAGCCTCAGGCTCTCAGGCCTGTCCGTCTTCTCGTCCACTATGCGCACCGGGCCCTTTTCCCCGCGGAGATGCCGATCTATGGCTATGGCGGCCCTGCGGCCTGAAGCAATGGCGCGTATCACGTTAGTAGGGCCGGTAGTAAAGTCGCCCCCGGCAAAAATCCCGGGCACATTTGTGCTAAGCGTGTTTCCGTCCACTTCCAGCGCCCCCCACAGGGCCCGCTCCAGCTGCTCGTCCCTGGACAGAAAGGAGACATCAGGCGCTTGACCAATTGAAATGATTACAAAATCCACATCCACCCTCCAGGTCCTCTCCATGTCCAACTGCGGAGCGATCCTGCCTTCCTCGTCCAAGACAGGTGTACATGCAGTCAACTCCACACCCTTGACACGGCCCCCTTGGTGGACTATGCGGGTGGGGACGGTCAGGAATTGGAACCTCACCCCCTCCTCTTCGGCCTGGACCAACTCCTCTTCCCCTGCAGGCATCTCAGATCGTATGCGACGGTAAACAATGCTCACCTCTTCGGCGCCCAGCCGCAGCGCGGTGCGCGCAGCGTCCAGGGCCACATTACCGCCGCCGATTACCATGACCCGGCCGTAGAGTCTTCGTGATTTCCCCGTCCTGATGTCGGTCAGGAACTGAAGACCGTAGAGCATCCCTTCCGCGCCTTCTTGTTCCCCCGGAATGCCAATTCGTTTGCTCGCCTGGGCCCCTGCGGCGATGAAGACCGAACTGTAGCCTTCCCTTATGAGGTCATTTACTGTATGATTGGCATCAATAGGAGAATTGTACCTTACTTCCACTCCTCGGTTTTGGATATATTCAACCTCCTTTTGAATCACCTCGGCGGGCAGTCGAAAATCAGGTACTGCTATTCCAAGCATTCCACCAGCCACTGACTGGGCCTCGAACACGGTGACCTCGTATCCCGCCATGGCTAGATAATAGGCGCAGGTGAGGCCCGCAGGACCGCCCCCCACCACCGCGATCCTCTCTTCTCTAGTCACAGGGAAAGGCTCTACTGCGGCATCCTGATGTTCGAAGTACCAGTCCGCGGCGAACCGCTTCAGCGCCCTGATTGCCACCGGGTCGTCAAGTTCTCCACGCCTGCATTTCAACTCGCAGGGATGAACGCATATCCTCCCACATACAGCAGGGAAAGGATTTCTTTCCCTGATTATCTCCACGGCCCGATTGTAGTGACCGGCGGCGATGGCGGCCACATAGTTGGGCACGTCGATGCCCGCCGGGCAGGCATGCTGGCAGGGTGAAATCACCATGGCATCACAAGTGGCTCCAGCGCAGCGGTGCTCCAATATGTGGTCCCGATACTCCTCCTCAAAATAGCGAAGCGTTGACAGAGCGGGTTTTGCACATGTCTGGCCGAGGCCGCAAAGGGAGGTGGCGGTGATGGTATCCCCCAGGTCCTTCAAGATCTCCAGATCGCTTAACCGGCCCTCACCCCGGGTGATCCTGGTTAAGATCTCCAGGAGCTGAGTGGTGCCGAGGCGGCAGGGCGCGCACTTTCCACAGGACTCGGATTGGGTGAAGCTGAGAAAGAATCTGGCAATCTCCACCATGCAATTGTTCTCGTCCATTACCACCATTCCGCCCGAGCCCATTATCGCCCCAATGCGCTGAATGGTGTCGTAGTCAATCGGCACATTCAAGTGTCGGGCCGGCACGCATCCCCCTGAAGGGCCGCCCATTTGCACCGCCTTGAAGGCCCTCCCCTTGGGGACCCCCCCTCCTATATCAAAAACCACCTCCCTTATGGTGATTCCCAAGGGCACCTCCACCAACCCGGTGTGGTTCACCTTGCCGGCGAGGGAAAATATCTTGGTCCCTTTGCTTGCCTCGGTCCCTACGCTTGTGTACCAATCTACTCCCTTGGCCATGATCAGGGGCACGTTCGCCCAGGTCTCCACGTTGTTGATATTGGTGGGCTTTCCGTCCAGCCCGGATTGGGCGGGAAAAGGCGGCCTAGGCGAAGGCATGCCACGTCTTCCCTCGATGGAGGCCATCAGGGCGGTCTCCTCCCCGCAGACAAACGCCCCCGCCCCCATCTTCAGAGAGAGATGAAAGCTGAAACCGGTTCCCAGGATGTCGTCACCCAAAATCCCCAGCTCCGCCGCCTCCTGGATGGCTGTTCTCAAGTGCTCGACCGCAATGGGGTATTCCTCTCGCACATAGATGAATCCGTAGGCGGCACCGATGGCATAGGCGCCTATGATCATACCTTCGAGCACCGCGTGAGGGTCGCCTTCCAACACGGCCCTGTCCATGAATGCGCCGGGGTCCCCCTCATCTGCATTGCACACTATGTACTTCGGGGTTCCCTTGGCATCTCTTGCCAAGCGCCATTTGCGGCCTGTAGGAAACCCGGCACCGCCGCGACCCCTTAACCGGGCACTTGTCACCTTCTCTATCACCTGGTCCGGGCTCATTCCGGAAAAGGCCCTGGCCAAGCCTTCATATCCGCCTGCAGCTATGTAGTGATCTATCCTGGTGGGATCTATTCGGCCGCAGTTGGC
>JBKHIW010000030.1:0-11551 GCA_046538465.1 Desulfobacteraceae bacterium
AGAAGACGGACAGCTCACCTGCTCCCGCCACATAAGGAATCTGGAGGTACTCGGCTATCTTTACGTGACCGGCCAGATAAGCGAAGACAAGGTACGAGGAAAAGGCCACTATGATAGGGCCGATGGCCAGCCCGTCCAGCCCGTCTGTCAGGTTGACCGCGTTGGAGGCCCCCACGACAATAAAGACTGCAAAAGGTATATACCACGCTCCCAAGTCCGGGCTGATGTGCTTAAAAAACGGAATCGTCAGCCTGGAGTCGAACCCTGCGGAATTAAAGAGCACCACAGCCGCGGCCAACGCCGCCAGGAACTGAAGACTGAACTTGGCCCGGGCGGTGAGACCCCGGCTGCTTCTACTGACCCGTTTCAAGTAGTCGTCTGCAAAACCAATGGCCCCGAAGCAAAGGATGATACCAATTATAAGCCATACATAAAGATTGGCCGGGTCGGCCCACAAAACCACCGAGCCAATTATCACCGGGAGCATGAGACAGCCTCCCATGGTCGGGGTCCCTGCCTTGCTCCTGTGGTTGGGAGGTCCATCCTCGCGTATATACTGGCCTATCTGCATGGTCCTGAGCCTGGAGATCCCCCACATGCCGAAGAACAAGACCACCCCCAGGGCGAAAAGCGCGGTCAGAATGGTCCGGAAGGTTATGTACCGGAATACATTCAGCCACGAGTAATCAGTTTGGAAGAGGTATATCAGCTTATAGAGCATGAGCCCGAGCACTCCGCTCACCGAGTTCCGGGGATGCGCCGCAGCTCTCCGGCGCCCAGCAAAAAGCCACCTGTTCTACGGCGTCCACGAGCTGGGGCAAACGAAAGGGCTTCCTGAACTGGGCCGCCACTTGAGGATAGCCTTCCGCTTCAAGATCCTCATAACCGGAGGAGGCGGTCATGGTCATCACCTTCTCTCCTCTGCCCGCCGCCCTCATCCACTCGAGGAGCTCCAGTCCGGTCATGCGCGGCATATTTATGTCGGTCAGGACCAGGTCGAACATTTGCCCCTCCAGTATGTCCACAGCTTCACGTCCGTCCCGGGCCGCTACCACGGAGCATCCCTCCTCTTCCAGCACCTCGCTTATCAAGGCAGAGAGTCCGGGCTCGTCTTCAACCACCAGTATTCTTGTCTTTGGATTCATTTAACCTCCCCCCTCCTTCTTTCAGGCGCCTTACCACCTCCTCCAGCCTTACCCCCCGCGAGGCCTTGAGGAGGATCAAATCGCCGGTTGTAAGAGCCGCCCTGATCATTCGAGCCATTTGTTCATGGCTTTCCGCAATTTGGATATTTATCCGGCCTGCACCAGCCTCTCTGGCGCCACGTGCTACGTCTTCAGAATGCTCCCCCATGACTACTATGAGATCCGCCCCATGCTGGAAAGCAGCCCTTCCGGCCTCCTCATGTGCTGAGACCGCCTCCGCTCCCAACTCCAGCATATCCCCAAGGCCCAAGATGACGCGCCCGTTCGGTCGAAGCAAAGGGGCCAGGGATTCCAGTGCGGCTGCCAGTGAAGACGGATTAGCGTTGTAAGTGTCGTCCACCAGGGTCGCTCCGTCAGGCAGGTCCACGACCGTGAACCTCCCCGGTACTCCGCGGAATCCGGCCAACCCCTGTGCAGCCTGGGAAAGAGAAACGCCCATGGCGGCTGCAGCCGCAGCCGCGGCGAGCGCATTCATCACATTATGCCTGCCTGGCACGCTCAAGCGGACTCCCGCCTTTTCATCCCCACGGATGATCTCGAATTCCAGCCCCTCCCTTCCCAGCTCCCTTATACCTTCGGCCCTAACAGCGTTTCCCGATCCCAGGCCGAATGTCAGTACCCTGCCCTTGAATCTGGGGAGCTCGCCGACCACCAGGGGATCATCTCCGTTCACCACTGCCAGGCTCCCTGGGCCCATTTTTTCAAAGAGCTCTCCCTTGGCACGAGCCACTGAACGAAGATCGCCCATGCCTTCCAAATGGGCCCTGGCCACGTTGGTAATCAACCCAACATCAGGCGCCGCTATCTCTGTCAACCTTCCTATCTCACCTGGATGGTTCATCCCCATTTCCAGGACCGCCCTTTCATGCGCCTCGGTGAGATCCAGGAGGCTCAAGGGGAGCCCTATCAAGTTGTTGTAGTTTCCAGGGTTCTTAAGAACCGCTCCCTGGAGCTCCAAAACCGCTGCAGCCATCTCCTTGGTGGTGGTCTTTCCGTTGCTCCCGGTAAGAGCAAGGACCTGCACCTTGTGCTCCCTCCTCCACCAGCCGGCAAAGTCCCCCAGCGCCCGCAGGGTGTCCTTAACCAAGATAGCCGTCTTGTCTGAAGGGATGCGTCCTGGCATCACCCTTCCCTGTTCGGCCACCACGGCCGAGGCTCCGGATTCAAAGGCGAGCTCCAGGAAATCGTTTCCGTCAAAGCGCTCGCCTTTGAGCGCCCAAAACACGCACCCTTCCAACTGCTTTCTGGTGTCCGTGGAGATCCCCGCCAGGGTGGTTTCGGCGCGCCCTGATATCATCTCCCCGCTTGTTGCCTTTGCTATCTCCCCGGCGGTTACCCTTCCCCACGCGGCGCTCATTCCTTCGACTCCCCGGCCGCCCGTTCACCCGCAGCCCTGGACAGCTCCTCGCGGTCGTCAAAATGGATCCTTCGGGTGCCAAGGATCTGGTAGTCCTCGTGACCCTTTCCGGCCGCCAGCACCAGGTCTTCTGTGCTGGCGGCAAAAACGGCTTTGCGGATGGCCTCTCTTCGGTCCGGCTCCACCAGATAGCCCTCGCCCTTTGCAAAGATGGAATCCAATCTGGAAAGGCCGGCCGCACGGACACCCTCTTGAACCTGGGCTATGATTTGAAAGGGGTCTTCGGTTCGGGGATTGTCCGAGGTCACCACTACCAAGTCACTGAGCCTTCCGGCCAGAAGCCCCATTTCAGGCCTCTTTCCGCGATCCCTGTCGCCGCCGCAACCCAAAACCGTAATCAATCGTCCCGGGACCAAAGGCCTAAGGGCTTCCAGGACCTTGGCAAGGGCGTCCGGCGTATGGGCGTAGTCCACCACCAAGTTCAGCCCCAATGGGTTGTCCACTTTTTCCAGGCGCCCCGGGACTCCGCGGAGCCGCCTTATCCCCTCCTCGACCGCATCCAGTCCTATACCCAAAGAAAGGGCCGCCCCGGCCGCGGCGAGGATGTTGTAGATATTGACCCTTCCTATCAGCGAGGACTCGATCCTGCAGGAGCCCTCAGGAGTCCGAAGTACCGCCTTCAGTCCCCCCGGCCCCTCGCGCAGGTCCTCGGCCCGTATATCGCGGCTCTCGTCGAGCCCGTAGGTGAGCACCGGCCGGGAGCAAAGCCCGGCAAGGGCCGTTCCTTTTGGATCGTCCAGATTGATCACGGCCGGACCCCGTCCTGAGAAGCCTCCCTCACCGGGACCCTTAAAAAGGAGGCTCTTGGCCTGGAAGTAGTCCTCCATATCTTGGTGGTAATCCAGGTGATCTCTCGAAAAACTTGTAAAAACAACGACCTGAAAAGAACATTCCCTGATGCGCCCCTGGTTCAGCGCATGGCTGGAGACTTCCATGGCTACGTCCGTCACCCCATGGTCCGCCATCTCTCTCAGCAGCTCCATCAGGTCAAGAGACTCGGGTGTGGTAACCAGCGCCGGCCGGGTCTCTCCCCCGAAGCGGTGGTTGATGCTCCCTATGACCCCGGGGCTTCGTCCCGCTGCCTCAAGAATGGACTCCAGTATGTAAGTAGTAGAGGTCTTGCCGTTGGTGCCGGTTATCCCAATCAGTTCCAGCTCTTCTTGGGGGCTGCCGTAAAAGCGGGAGGAGAGCAGGGCCAATGCCTTCCTGGAATCATTCACCCGGACTGCGGGGGTCTCGTGATCCAGATCCTTGAGTTCCTCGGCCACCACCGCCGCCGCTCCCCTCTGAAGCGCCTCGTTTATGAACTGATGCCCGTCATGAGATAGGCCTCTCAAGGCGACGAACACGCACCCGGGAGCCGCCTTTCGAGAGTCATAGGCAAGCCCCTTCACCTCCGGGTCGGCTCCTGCGCCCATCCTCTCCAGGACTTCCAGTCCTTTCAGCAACTGAGAAAACCTCATTCTCATCCCCTACGGACACCCCCGGCTCACATGGGCGGGTTGAACCTCACCTTCAGCTTTTCCACCCGGCTCAGATCCACTCCGGGCCCCGGCGACTGCTCTACCGCAAAGCCGCTTCCTTCCACCTCCACCCGGATGCCCAGCTCAGAGACCGTGAGCAGCACCTCACGCAAGGATTCTCCAGTGAAGTCGGGGAGCACTGCGGCACCTGAGGCGTCGCCCCCCATAAGGCCTTCGTCTTCATCACCGCCCGACCCAGGGTTTTCAGCGGTCTCCACCGGATCGGCCTTGGCCGCTTCGAATGTCGCCTGCTCGTAGGGCTGACCCTTCAGAGGCAGCCTGGCCAGCCGCAGTCTGGGCTTGGCCCCCAGGCGATTGAGGGCCGACCTGGAGACCTCTTTGAAGACCGGAGCCGCCACTATGCCGCCGTAATTGCTTTTCTTTGGTTCGTCCAGGAGCAACAGGCATACCAGCCTGGGATCCTCCACCGGGGCGAAGCCCACAAACAAGGCCACATATTTGCTCCTCGAATAACTGTTTGTTCTGGGGTCCACCTTTTGGGCCGTACCCGTCTTGCCCGCCGCTGTGAAACCCGGGATGGCCGCCAGAGGCGCGGTCCCCTTCTCGCTCACCACTCCTTGAAGAATCCTTGCCGTCCTTTCAGCCGTCTCTTCCGGGAGCACTCTCCGGACCACTTGAGGCGTGGTACGTTCCACCACGCCGCCCTCAGAAGCCCTTACCTCGCTGACCACGTAAGGCCTCATTAGTTTCCCGCCGTTGGCGATGGCGGCCATGGCCATTACCAGTTGGATCGAGGTGGCGGTCATACCCTGGCCGAAAAACAAATTGGTCTTGTCCACTTCTCTGGCCTGCTCAGCCGGCCGGATAAATCCTTCACGCTCACTTACCAGGTCTATCCCTGTCTTTTTGCCGAACCCGAATCCTCGCAAATAATCGGTGAAGGTCCTGTATCCAAGTTTCCACCCGATCTTCACCGCCCCTATATTGCTGGAAAGAATCACTATATCGGCGACGGTTAGCTCTCCGTACTCGTGGGTGTCGTGTATGATGTGGGAGGCCACCTTCATCTTGCCGTCCTCGCAGTCGAACACGGTCTGCGGCGATACCACGCCCTTGTCCAGGGCTGCTGCCAGCAAAAAGGCCTTTATAGTGGAGCCCGGCTCAAAGCAGTCTGTCACAGCCCGATTTCGCCAGTCCGAGGGGCCATACTGGGAAAACACATTGGGATTAAAGGGAGGAGTCACGGCCATGGCCAGGACCTCGCCGGTGTTGGGATCCACCACCAGGCAATGTCCACCCTTCGCCCCCGAGCTCTCCAATGCGTCCTCCAAGGCCTCCTGCGCCCGGTATTGGATATGCTTGTCAATGGTAAGGACCAAATCGTGCATCCTGCGGGCCCCGCCGTCCTTTGCCCGTGGAGTGGGGCGGCTCACGTAGAACGGGCGGCCAAGGGCGTCCCTCATCTGCATAAGCACGAATCCCGGCCCCTTGAGCACACCGTCATAAGCCAGCTCCAAGCCCTCCAGGCCCTGATTGTCGGTCCCTGAAAACCCGATCAGCTGCCCGGCAATCTCCCTGCAGGGATAAAACCTCCTGGTCTCCAACGTGGTGCCTATGCCTTCGAGGCCCAGGGCCCTCACAGCCTCCCCCTTCTCCGGGGGGATCTTCCTCTCAAGCCATACAAAGCGGCCTTCTTTGTTCAGGGACTCCCTTATAGCGGCCGGACTCATTTCCAGGATCCGCCCGAGCTCCTGGGCCGCTTTGCCCTTCTCCTTCACCTGGCTGGGATGCGCATAGACCGATGCGACCTCCACGCTGACCGCCAGCTCGTTCCCTTCCCTGTCGAATATGGTCCCCCGCCGGGGAGGAAGTTCCACCACCCCGCTGTAGCCCGCCTTGGCGATGGCGGCCAACTCCTCTCTCTTGAGCACCTGGAGCTGATAGCCTCGCGCCACCACGGTCAGGAGCCCGATCACCAAACACCCCGCGACCAGGTAGATTCTGAAACGGATCCACTTCTTCTCCGTGAATCTCATTTGATCAAGACCACCTGCTCCGGCTGCGGCTGACGCAGCCCCGCCCGCTCCGCCGCTTCTTCCAGGTACTGGGGCGACTTGAGATAAGCGAGCTCCAGCTTGAGTTTGCGGTTGAGTTCCTTGAGCTCCATCTCTTTTTTCTGGAGGCGGCTGAGGTCGTAGCCTATTTGAGTGCCTTCGAAATTAGACCAGACGTAACCGATGCCGCTCATCATGAAGAACAGAAACATTACCGAGATCAAAAAGATCTGCTTGGGACTCAGGCCTTGGTCTTTCTCCTTCTTGCGGGAGTTGTGAATCCTAACGCCGGTCCCATGGTTTCCCAGCCTCTTCTTATCGACGGATCCCTTTTTTGCCGGCATCTCCTACAGCCTTTCCGCGGCCCTCAAGACCGCACTTCGTGCCCTGGGGTTCTGCTCTATCTCCAGCTTCGTGGGCCTAAGGCCTTCCCGCCTCAGGGGTTTGAACAGGGTGCTCTTTCCGCAGGTGCAAACGGGAAAATCCCTTGGGCAGATGCAGCCTTTCTCCCAAGAGCGGATGGCCTGTTTGACCCTCCTATCCTCGAGTGAATGGTAAGACAGGATGACAAGCCTGCCGCCTCTCTCCAGCCGCTCCGGTATCCTCTCCAGAAAGGCTTCCAGATTCTCCAGCTCCCGGTTTACGGCGATTCTCAGCGCCTGAAACGTCCGGGTGGCCGGGTGCCTGGCAGCCGGGCGGCGGCTCGGCTTGACCACCGAGCTCACCAACTCAGCGAGCTCCCCGGTGGTATTAACGGGTTCGGAAGTCCTCCTGCGAACGATTGCCCGAGCGATGCGACCTGCGTATCTCTCTTCTCCATAATTCCTGATGGTGCGCTCGAGATCGCGCTCATCAGATCTGTTGACCAGGTCCCAGGCGCTTTCCCCGCCCGCTTCCGGGTCCATTCTCATATCCAGGGGCTCGTCCCGCTTGAAACTGAATCCCCGGCCGGAATACTCGAGCTGGTGGCTGGACAACCCCAGATCCAGGAGCACCCCGTTCACTGCGTCCAGACCCACTATTTCCAGGACGCCGTCCAGATCGGCAAAGTTGGCTTGGAAAAATCGGGCGCGATCTCCCATGAATCCCAATCGAGACCGGGTCGCCGCTACAGCCTCAGGATCCCGGTCCAGGCAGATCAGGCGCCCCTCCGGGGCCAGTCTCCTACCTATGGCCTCGCTGTGGCCCCCGCTTCCGCAGGTACCGTCAACGTAAGTGCCCTCAGGTCGGGAAACCAGGTCCCGGACCGCCTCCTCGAGGAGGACCGGTTGGTGCGGATGGGAGGACAACCGCACTCCTTTCCGCCCTATATGCCTAGCTCGGCAAGGGCTTCGCTGTCCTGGGGGAAGCTCTGTTTGGCCTTCTCGAACTCATCCTCCCAGCGGTCTTTGTCCCAAATCTCGAAGATTTTCAGCTCACCGACTAGGACGACCTCCTTGTTCAACCCGGCGATCTCCCGCAGATCCGGCGGGATGGTGATTCGGCCCTGTTTGAGTGGACATTCCTGCGCACCTGATATAAAGTAACGCAGATAGCGATTAGCAGCGTGATTGAAAAGGGACAAATTAGCGGCCCTTTGTTCTATCATGCGCCAATCGTCCAGGGAAAACGCCCACAGGCAGCGGTCATGATTGGTCAGAACAAGGGAATGATTGTCCTTCTGCTGAAGGACTTCCTTGAATCGCGCCGGGATAGCCAGCCGACCCTTTTCATCCAATGTGTGCCGTGAGCGTCCCTTAAACATTCTGAAGTTCCACTTTAATCCACTTTGTGACACTTTGTGACACCTGTACCCAATAAATGCCAGGGCTGTCAAGGAAAAAATGCGCCTTTTCCCCTGATCGTCGACAGGTATCCACGGCACCGGCCCAAGCTGCACACAGGGGCCTAAATCAAGAAAAAAGATTGAAAGCCGTTCAGGAAATCATAAACAGGCAGTAGAAGAGGCTGACCAAGAACATCACTATCAGGAAAAGATTCAATACCAGGCCGGAGTAGGCATAGTCTTTGTCGCCGAGCTCGTCTATCAAGGGCAAAGACCGGATGGAAAGATAGAGACCGGCGGCCAACAGCATGGGCACCAGACTCACCAACGGGACCCAAACAGGGAAGGGCAGCCCCTCCGAACGGCTCAACAGCACCACTGCCGAGGCCGCGGCCATTGCTGCAAAAGGAAGCAGGAAGCCTGCAATAGCCCTGTGATTGGTCTTTCTAACTGTTGGTCGATCCATCGCTCACCTGGATAAACCGATTTCCTGTTTTGTATACCATGCCGGGGAAAGTCGGTCAAACACCCCCCTGTCTGAGGCCACGCCCTCTGGAGTGCAGTCCTGAGCAAGACCTGGAAAAGGCCTTGCCTCTTTCTGAATCGGTTCCTAGAATCACTAAAATGGACCGTATGTCAACAAGCGGCGATCGATCCATTCATGGGCTAGGAGGTCTAGTAATGCCGGAACTTACCTTGTGGAAAAGAGAAGAGATGAACAGGCTCAGGCAGGACATGGGAAAACTCTTCGCCAGGGTCTGGGAGGACCTGGGTATGCCCCATATACCCTCAGCAGCAGGCGGTGCGCCTACATCCATAGAGGTATTCGAGAGGGGGCCGCACTTGGTGATCCAGGCCTACCTGCCCGGAATGGACCCTGGCCATTTGGATGTCCAAGCCTCGGAAGATATCCTCACTGTCCAGGCCACGGCGCAGACAGAGCAGGTCGAGGAGGGCGGCAGGATCCGAAGGCTGGAGTCAAGGTATGGAGAGTTCACCCGGCAGATCAGGCTACCGTGCCGGGTGGACCCTGACGGGGCTACAGCCGTTTACAAGAACGGCATGCTGCAGATCGAACTCCCCAAGCAAAGGCCCCGGGACGCGCGGGAGATAAAGGTTAGGGTGGAGTAAACCGACCCTGCTCACCCCGGCGGAGGCACGCACCTGCTATTACGCCGGCGGATTACCAGGAGGTCATTGATGTCCAAAAAGAGAACCGACGACTATCTCATTCCCTTGAATCAGTTGAGATGGCGGATGGATCCGGCCGCCCTGCCCTTTGAAACCACTGCAGAGCTTAAGCCCCTGGAGGAGATCATCGGCCAGGACCGGGGAGTCGAGGCCTTCCGCTTCGGCGTGGACATGGACAAGCAGGGGTACAACATATTCGTGACCGGCATCGCAGGCACCGGGCGCATGTCCACGGTAAGAAAGCTCTTAAAGCGGATGGCCGGGCAAGACGGCCGGAGAATACCCGATGACCTCTGTTATTTGAACAACTTCAAGAACCCCGAGAACCCCATCCTGCTTCGCTTTCCTGCAGGCCAGGGAAGCCGCTTCAAGAAGGACATCCACGACTTCGTGGAAAAGCTCAAGAAGGAAGTCCCAACCCTCTTTGAGAGCCAGGATTATCTGAGCCGAAAGAAAGAAATAATGGAGGAGTACGAGAAGAAGGGGAAGGGATTTTTCAAGGACCTGGACAAGAAGGTCCGGGAAGAGGGCTTCGCCCTGGTGGATGTACAGATGGGTGAGATAAAGCGCCCCGAGGTGGTCCCTCTGATCGACGGGAACCCTATGCACCTCGATCAGGTCGAGCAGATGGTGGAGAAGGGGAGATACCCCAGGGAGGAGTTCGAGCAGCTCAAGAAAAAGCAGGCCGAGCTCAGGGAGCAGATAGACCAGATCTTCCTGGAGCTGAGGGACCTCCAAAAGGAGGTCCAGGCGAACATCGAGAAGACCGATCACATGCTCTTCCAAAAGCTGGTAAACGAGTTTCTGGCGCCCATCAGGAGGAAGTACGAAGGAGAGAAGGTGCAGAAGTTCCTGGACGACATGGTCCAGGACATGGACGAAAACATCAAGCTCTTCCAGACCTATGGAAAGTCGGAACAGATGCAGGCATTCCCCTTCATGGGGCCCCAGGCCGACCCGCTCCAACCCTACCAGGTCAACCTCATAGTGGACAACTCCGAGCTGGACTCCGTACCGGTGATAGTGGAGTCCTACCCGAACTACCGCAATCTGTTCGGAACCATTGAGCGTGTGGTGGACAGGAGCGGGGTCTGGCGCACCGATTTCAGCAAGATACGCGCGGGATCGATCGTCAAGGCGAGCGGCGGGTACCTGGTGATCAACCTGATGGACGCCCTGATGGAGCCCGGGGTATGGCCGGCGCTCAAGAGGGCCCTCAAGACCGAGGAAATGGAGATTCAGACCTATGATCCCTTTTATCTCTTTACCACATCGGGCCTGAAGCCGGAGCCTATACGCATGCAGACCAAGGTGATCGTGATTTCGGATCAACTGATCTACCACTTGCTCCTGCATTTCGACGAGGACACCCGTAAAATATTCAAGGTGAGGGCGGACTTTGATGCGGCAATGGACAAGACCGACCAGGCCATCCGGCAGTTCGCCGAGTTCATCAAGATGAAGACCGAAGAGGACGGCCTGAGGCCGTTTGACCGGACCGGGGCGGCCGCCATGGTTGAGGAGGCGGTGAAAATGACCGGGCGCCAGGAAAAGCTCTCCACCAGCTTTCCGGAGATCACGGACCATATTCGGGAGGCGGATTACTGGGCCCGCAGGGACAACTCCCCGGTGGTTAGGGAGCAGGACGTGGACCGGGCCATTGAAGCGAAAATATACCGCTCCAACATGGTGGAGGAGCACATCCAGGAGATGATAGACCGCGGCACCCTCCTGATCGACTTGGAGGGAGAGCAGGTCGGCCAGGTAAACGGCCTGGCGGTCTACAACCTCGGCGACTACTCGTTCGGCAAGCCCTCCCGCATAACCGCCTCCACCTCCATGGGGCGGGCGGGGATAGTCAATATAGAGCGCGAGGCCGACCTCTCGGGAAAGACCCACAACAAAGGAGTGTTGATCCTGAGCGGCTACCTCAGACATAAATACGCCCAGGAAAAGCCCCTGACCATGAGCGCCAGCATAGCATTCGAGCAGTCCTATGCAGGTGTGGACGGAGACAGCGCGTCGTCATCCGAGGTATATGCCCTGCTCTCCAGCCTTTCAGAGATCCCCTTACGCCAATACATAGCTGTCACCGGTTCGATCAACCAAAAGGGCGAGATCCAGGCCATAGGCGGGGTCAATGAAAAGATCGAGGGATTCTATGACTGCTGTCGCAAGGTAGGTTTGACCGGCAAGCAGGGTGTATTGATCCCCGCAGCGAACATCAAGGACTTGATGCTCCGAAAGGATGTAATAAAGGCGGTGGAGCAAAAGAAATTCCACATATGGTCGGTCAGGACCATTGATGAGGGGATAGAGATCCTCACCGGCAAAAGGGCGGGCGGACGCAAGGCGGACGGGTCTTACCCCAAGGGAACCCTAAACGACCTGGTAGACCGGAAGCTGAGAGAGCTTGCCGAAGGACTTAAGAAATT
>JBKHIW010000031.1:0-11448 GCA_046538465.1 Desulfobacteraceae bacterium
ATAGGGATAACCGGCCGGCCCTGCGACTGGGATATTGCAGCGCAGCTGGTGAGGGAGATCAAGACCCCGATCATTCTCGCCGGAGGGTTGGGTCCCGAGAACGTGGCCGAGGCCCTGACGGCCGTGAGGCCGGCTGGTGCGGACAGCTGCACCGGGACAAACGCTGTGGATTCGCATGGCAGACCGGTCCGCTTCAAGAAGGACTTGGCGCGCGTAAAACAGTTCGTAGAGCAAGTGCGCCGGTGGGAAAGTACGATCAGGTGGCGGGAAGGCCCGGGTGGCGGCCTTTTTCCTTGACAGGGTTGGGAGGATTGTCTATAGTCCGCAGCCGGATTTTGGCCTTCTGATTCAAAGGGTTTATACGTTCACGGAATATCTTTGGCTGATGCATCGTTTCATCTCATGAGTCTTGAACAAATACTTTTGGAAAAAAGAGAGATGATACAAGGGCGCTGGCTCAGCGCGGTGCTCGAGACATATCCCGAGGACGCTCGCCGCTTCTTCAGGAAGCAGAAGGATCAATTCGCCAATCCGGTGGGACACACTTTTTCCAAGGAGCTTGAGAGGCTGCTGGTCGGGCTTCTTGAGCGGAGAAACTCGGAAGACTTGGTCCCTGTTTTGGACAGGA
Organism: Desulfobacteraceae bacterium; assembly: GCA_046538465.1. Classification (GTDB taxonomy): domain Bacteria; phylum Desulfobacterota; class DSM-4660; order Desulfatiglandales; family HGW-15; genus CAZYJR01. The sequence continues at coordinate 629 of JBKHIW010000031.1, forward strand.
TAATCCGGGTCCGAGCGATCCAGGATTTCTCGCCTTCCCAGAGCCTTGCCTTTCTTTTCGCCCTCAAGCCTATAATCAGGGAAACAGCGGAAAAGGAGATACGGGAAGAGGCTCTGGCAGGTGAACTGGAGGCGCTGGAGGCCCATATCGATGAGGCCGTCCTTTGGGCCGTGGATGTCTACGTGGGTTGTCGCGAGAAGCTATATGAGATGCGCGCGAACCAGTTCAAGAATCAGGTATCCGGCTTACTGCGAAGGGCCGGTTTGATCAGCGAGGTTCCCTCATGGGATTCCCGGTCCACGGACCAAGAGAGGAATCATCCAGTGAATTCAACTTGAAGCGAGGTGGCGGTCAATGAACTTCGTGCTCAGCATCGTTTTCTCCATTGCAGTGGTTGTTGTGCTGGTTCTGATCCCTTGGATAGGAGTCGGTGCATTCGACCTGCGGACCCTCTTTGGGATCGTGGTCCCGTACGCGGCGATCCTTGTGTTCGTGGGAGGGATCGTGGCGAAAGTGGTGGGATGGGCCCGGTCCCCGGTTCCCTTCCGTATCCCCACCACAGCGGGCCAGCAGTGGACCCTGCCGTGGATCAAGCCCAACCGGGTAGACAATCCAAGGAGCAACGCAGCCGTGGTCCTTAGAATGGCCTTTGAGGTTCTGCTTTTCCGCAGTCTTTTCAGGAACACACGAATGGAATTCCGCAAAGGTCCCAAGGTGACCTATGAGTGGGAGAAATGGCTTTGGCTCTTCGCCTTGGCCTTCCATTACTCATTCCTCGTGGTGGTAGTGAGGCACCTGCGCTTCTTTACCGAGCCTATCCCCTCCTTCGTCAACTTATTGGAGCGCTTGGACAGCTTTCTTCAGATGGGCGCTGCGCCCTTTTCCGGCTTTCAGTTACCCGAGCTTTTGTTGAGCGGAGTAGTACTTTTAGGAGCGGTCACATTACTGTTTTTGAGACGATTATTATCTGCTCAAGTACGTTATGTGTCTCTTCCATCAGATTATTTTCCGCTTTTCCTTATCGCAACAATCGCATTTACAGGTATCTTAATGCGCTATCTCCTCAAGGTGGACGTAATCAGCGTAAAGGAGCTCACCATGGGGCTGGTGAGCTTCCACCCGGCGAACCCTGAAGGCATAGGCGTGCTTTTCTATATCCATCTGTTTTTGGTCAGCGTCCTGCTCGCCTATTTCCCCTTCAGTAAGCTGATGCACCTCGGGGGAATTTTCCTGAGCCCCACCAGGAATCTCTCCAGCAACAGCCGTGAGGTCAGGCACGTCAATCCTTGGAATTACCCGGTGGAGACCCACACCTACGAGGAGTACGAGGAGGAGTTCAGGGACAAGATGGTGGAGGCGGGGATCCCGGTGGAAAAGGCTCCTGAATCAACGGATGAACAAGCGTCCGAGGACGCGGAAGAAAAGGAGTAGCCATGTCAGACGACGTCCCCAAACCAGAAGAGCTCGTCAAGATCGATCATTCCCCTTCGCTCTACCGGGGGGGTGTCGGGTGGATGAACACCCCGGTTGAGATCCGGCGGGGTATAGCCTGCTACGGGGCGAAGAAATCCGACCTTGAGTATGTGAGCATGCCCAACGCCAGGGACTGGTCCCCGTTTGATGAGGATTGGAAGCTGCCTGAGAACTGGAAGGAGATCATCCTGGAGGGCCTCAGGGAGCGCCTGGATCGGTTCCGCTCCCTCAAGATATTCATGGACATATGTGTGAGATGCGGTGCCTGTGCGGACAAGTGCCACTTTTTTATAGGCGGTGGGGATCCGAGGAATATGCCGGTATTGAGAGCGGAGTTGCTGCGCTCGATTTACCGCAAGGAGTTTACCACCGCGGGCAAGATAATGGGTAAGTTCGCCGGGGCCAGGGAGCTCACCCTCGATGTGCTCAAGGAATGGTGGTACTACTTCTTCCAGTGCACGGAGTGTCGCCGTTGTTCGCTGTTCTGTCCATACGGAATTGATACTGCGGAGACTACCATCATTGGGAGGGAGCTTCTGAATCTCCTCGGTTTGAACATTGACTGGATCCAGGCCCCGGTGGCCAATTGCTACCGCACCGGGAACCACCTCGGGATCCAGCCTCATGCTTACAAGGACATGCTGGATTTTTTCTGCGACGATATCGAGGATATCACCGGGATCAGGCCGAACCCGAGTCTCAATCGCAAGGGCGCGGAAATCCTCTTTATAACCCCGTCCGGCGATGTCTTCGCCGACCCGGGAACCTACACCGCCATGGGCTATCTCATACTGTTCCATTATCTGGAAAGCCTGGGACTGGATATCACCTGGAGCACTTATGCAAGCGAGGGAGGAAACTTCGGCTTTTTCACCAGCCATGAGATGGCAAAAAGGCTGAACGCCAAGATGTACGCCGAGGCCGAGCGCTTGGGAGTCAAGTGGATCCTAGGCGGCGAGTGCGGCCATATGTGGCGGGTGATCCATCAATACATGGACACGTTCAACGGGCCGCCCGAGTTCCTGGAGCAACCGGTTTCCCCGATAACCGGAACCAAGTTCGAGAATGCGGCCTCCACAAAGATGGTCCATATCGTTGAGTTCACGGCGGATCTTATCAAGCACAATAAGTTGAAGCTGGACAAGAGCCGCAACGACAACCTGGTGGTGACATTCCATGATTCATGCAATCCGGCAAGGGCCATGGGCATCCTGGAAGAACCCCGCTACGTCATAAAGAACGTCTGCAACAACTTTTATGAAATGCCAGAGAACACCATAAAGGAGCAGACTTTTTGCTGCGGGAGCGGCGCAGGGCTGAATGCAGGAGAGAATCTGGAGCTCCGGATGCGGGGCGGGCTTCCCAGGGCCAACGCCGTCCGGCATGTGCACGAGAAGCACGGAGTGAACATGATGGCCTGTATATGCGCCATAGACCGTGCAGCCCTGCCTACTCTCATGGAGTACTGGGTCCCTGAGGTGGATATCACGGGTGTGCATGAGCTGGTGGGAAACGCCTTAATTTTGGAAGGGGAGAAGGAGCGGACCATGGATCTGCGCAGTGAGCCTCTCCCGGGCATGGAGGAAGAGGAGGAGGAATAGCATGTATGATGGTGGTAAGATCATTGCGGGTCTAGTGATAGGCTTGGCTCTGCTGCTCTTTCCGTTCTTCTACACAGCCGGGAAGGCCTCCCGGGCACCGGAGGCGGAGTTGACCGACAAGGCCAAGAAGGCCGAAAAATGCATCGAGTCTGCCGAGCAGATGAGGCTCGAGCACATGAAGATGCTCGATGAATGGAGAGACGAAGTAGTGAGGGATGGGGAGCGTTATTATAAGAGCTCTTTAACCGGGGACGTCCACTACAAGAGTCTTCAAGTCACGTGTATGGAATGCCATTCGAATAAGACCAAGTTCTGCGATAGGTGCCATGACTACGCCGGAGTGGATCCCTATTGTTGGGACTGCCACTTGGAGCCGGAGGAGAATCAGTGATGGGTATGAACCGCAGAGAATTCCTGAAGATCGCCGGCCTCTCGACCCTCATGGGGCTGGGAGGGAAGACGGCCTTTGAGGTGCTCGCCCCCGGACGACTCGAAGCCCGTCAGGTCCCGCTCACCAAGGGCAATGCTTGGGGGATGGTCGTGGACATGCGCAAGATGGGTCATGAGTTGATTCAAAAATGCATTGATGCGTGCCACAGCTTTCATAATGTCCCCAATATCGATGACCCGGAGGAGGAGATCAAGTGGATCTGGGCGGAGACCTATGAGCACGCCTTTCCTGGCACCGAGAGCGGGTATATGGGGGAAGAGATCAAGGACATGGAGTTCCTGGTCTTCTGCAATCAATGCACCAATCCGCCTTGCGTCAGGGTTTGCCCGACCAAGGCCACTTTCAAGAGAGAAGACGGGATTGTGGCCATGGATATGCACAGGTGCATTGGGTGCCGGTTCTGCATGGCCGCGTGCCCTTATGGATCCAGGAGCTTTAACTGGGGCGATCCTAGAAAGGCACCTGCAGAGCTCAACCCCGGGTTTCCCACAAACAGGGAATACCCGACCCGCAGCAAAGGAGTGGTGGAGAAGTGCGATTTCTGTACTGAGCGGCTGGCCAGGGGTGAGCTCCCCGTCTGCGTGGAGACCGCCAACAAGGAGGTCGAAGGGGCGATGATCTTCGGCGATTTGGGGGATCCGGACTCAGAGATCAGGGAGTTTCTACGAGAGAACTACACGATCCGGAGAAAGCCCGAGCTGGGCACCGAACCCAACGTTTTCTACGTGATATGAGGTCGATATGTTAGAGAAGGCAATCAAGGGAAATCAGGCTTACTGGGGATGGTTGGTCTTCCTCCTCGCCATCATGGGGCTGGGATTCGGGCTCTACCTCTGGCAGTTCTTTGTCGGCCTGAAGATCACCGGGATGAGCAGGGACGTCTCCTGGGGTTTTTATATCTCCCAGTTTACTTATTTGGTCGGCGTGGCCGCAGGAGGTGTCATGGTAGTGCTCCCCTATTACCTCCATGACTACAAGGCCTTCGGGCGGATCACCATCCTGGGCGAATGCCTGGCCATAGCCGCGGTGGTAATGTGTGGGTTGTTCATCTTCGTGGACCTGGGCAACCCGGTTCGCGTAATGAACATGATACTGCACCCCACTCCCAACTCGATCCTGTTTTGGGACATGGTCGTCCTGAACGGCTACCTCATCCTGAACGTACTGGTCGGTTGGAATGTTCTCAGCGCTGAGAGAAAAGGGGTGAAGTACGCCAAGTGGGTCAAGGTCCTAGCCTATGTATCCATCCCATGGGCCTTCAGCATTCACACGGTGACCGCGTTTCTTTACTCAGGCCTCCCCGGGCGCCACTACTGGCTGACCGCTATTATGGCGGCGAGGTTTCTGTCCTCGGCCTTTGCCTCGGGTCCTGCCCTGTTGTTATTGCTCTGCTTAATAGTGCGTAAGGTGAGCCGATTCGATCCGGGCAAAGAGCAGATGCGCACCCTGGGCGGGATAGTGGCTTATGCTTTTATAATCAATGTCTTCTTTTTCTTGTTGGAGCTTTTCACTGCTTTTTACAGTCAGATACCGGGGCATATGCACAGCATCGAGTACCTGTTCGTGGGCCTGGAGGGTCATACGAAGTTGGTTCCATGGATGTGGACGGCGACAGGCTTTGCCGTGGTGGCCTTGGTGCTTCTGATCGTCCCGGCGACCAGACGCAAGGAGGACACTCTGGCCTTGGGGTGTATAGCTGTGATCATATCAACGTGGATAGACAAGGGTCTGGGCCTGGTTATCGGCGGCTTCACTCCCAATCCCTTCGAGCGGGTGACGGTTTACTGGCCTACCGTACCCGAGGTATTGATTTCAACGGCTGTTTGGGCTACGGGCTTTTTCGTTCTCACGGTGCTCTATAAGATCGTCGTGGGGGTAAAAGAGGAGGCGGCCGGGATATCTTGACCGTGAGCCTTAAGAGCCTTTGTTTAGGGGAAATAGGGCTTGACAGGCTCGGAGGACTCTGTTAAATCGTGCCCTGCCGCCTGCTAGAGGCGGTCTGAAGTCAATGTAACCGGCTGGAATTGCCCGGATTTCCAAATCATCTTATAATATGGGAGGAGATTCAAATGGCTTGGGAAGTTGTAGTCGACAAAGACAAGTGTGAAGGCTGTGAAGAGTGTGTCGAGGTTTGCCCGGTGGATGTATATGAAATGGTGGACGGCAAGTCGGAGCCTGTAAACGCCGAGGAATGACTCGGCTGCGAGAGCTGCGTGGAAGTCTGCGAGGCAGAGGCCATCACAGTTACCGAAGTTTAATCTCGTTACGCTTCAGTCCCCCAAGGGGCGCTGCACAACCCTCAGCCGGGGTATATGCAGCGCCCCTTGACGTCTATAAGCACCTCCTCCCGGACCACGGCCCCGGGGCAGAAGATGAAAAAAGGCCGCTTCCCTCGGGAGAAGCGGCCTTTTTTCTTGAAATCAGATGTAGTGTTGTATCCTGAGTAATCACCTATATACTACTCGTGGCAGTCATTACACTTGCGAATAGGGGCGTTTTTGTTGCCTTCTTTATATACTTCTTTATGGCAGCCCTGACAATTTCTGTGATAAGCGAAGTTAAGCTTCATAGCATTTCCTTCGCTTTTTTCATAGTCATGACACTCTGAGCACGCCTGGACCGGGTCGCCTTCCTTCCACACATTCTCGCCGTCTTCGTAGACGTGATGGCATTCTTCACATGCCACTCCGTATTCTTCTACGTGTTTCGTGTGAGAGAGCGCGACAGGGCCTTTCCTGTCCGATGAATAGCCCTCGTTGTTGATTACCACCTCATCCGGGACATCGGCGGCGGTCAGGACTCCACCAAAGAGGAGTGCTGTACCGGCGGCAATGACAAGCGCCAAAAGAGAAAGCTTCTTCATTAAGGGTTCACCTCCTTTCATCGTGACTCAATCGAGCCCTTCGGGCTCCTGGATACGACTCATACAGCCAGCCTGAGATCAGGCCATAACACAACTCCGACTATAGTAAACAGTTCAAAACCTTGTCAAGAAAGAAAACCTGTTTGACTGGGTGTACTTACCGGGCCAAATGAGGGAGGGACCGACCGCCGCGGTATTCAGAGCTTATCGTAGTGGCTGAACTGCATAGTAAAGGTCCCGCGGCCTTGGGAGGCGGAACGCAACTCGGTAGAGTATCCAAACATCCTGGAAAGCGGGACCTTGGCGGCGATTACCTGTATGGGGCCCCGGCTGGTAATTTCCTCCACTTTGCCCTGCCTGGTGTTCAAGTCTCCTATCACCTCGCCCATGAACTCCTCAGGGACCAGGATTTCCACTTTCATCACCGGCTCCAGAAGCACGGGATCGGCCTGAGCACACCCCTTTTGAAAGGCCATGGCCCCGGCCACCCGAAAGGAGGTCTCGCTGGAGTCAGTCTCGTGGATGACCGAGTCAAGGAGCCTGCCCTCCACATCGATCACTGGATAGCCCATTACCGGCCCACTGGTGGCCGCTTCCTCCACACCCTGCCGGATTGCTTTCAAAAAGACATCCGTTAAGGAGGGGTTTTCGCAGCTGTCTACAAACCTGAACCCGCCTCCCCGGGGGAGAGGGGCCACAGAGATCTTTACTCCGGCGAAATGACGCTGCCCGCCGAGGTCCCTCTCAAATATCTCCTCGTGTACCACGCTCTTTTGAATTGTCTCCCGATGAACCACCTGGGGGCGTCCCTGGTTGGTGTCCACGGAAAACTCCCGCTTGAGCCTGCCGGTAATCACCTCCAAATGAAGCTCGCCCATGCCTGATACGAGGACCTGGCCGGTTTCTTCGTCGACCTTGTACTTGAACGTGGGATCCTCAGCGGAGAGCTTATCCAGGGATTCCATCAGCCGCTCCTGGTCCTGGACACGCTTAGGCTCGAGGGCGACGGAGATGACGGGTGCATTGAACTGCATAGGTTCGAGGAGCAGCGGGTGGTCTTCCGCGCAAAGCGTATCACCGGTTGCGGTTATCTTAAGGCCCATGGCCGCAACGATCTCTCCGGCAAAGGCCTCGTCAAGCCTCTCCCTCTTGTTTGAGTGCATTCTGAGAAGCCGGGCCGTTTTTTCTTTCACATTCTGTCTCGGGTTGAATACCGTATCCCCGGCCTTCAAGCAGCCGGAGTAAACGCGCAGATAGGTCATGCGCCGCCCCTGATCCATACTCACCTTGAAGGCAAGGGCGGCTAAAGGGCCTTTTGTGTCCGCCGGCCTTTTCTCGGTCTTTCCGGTGAGGGTACTTTTGCCCTCTATAGGGGGGACGTCTTTGGGCGAGGGCAGATAATCAACGATTGCATCCAGCAGGGGTTGGATGCCTTTGTTGCGCAGCGCGGCACCGCATAGGACAGGAACGAGCTCCAGCCTGAGGGCCGCCTTTCTGATGGCGTCCTTTAGCTCCACCAGGCCTATCTCCTGCTCTGCAAGGTACTTCTCCATGATCCTATCATCCACCTCGGCAACGGTTTCGACAAGGGACTCACGATACATTGCCGCGTCTTCGCTCAGCTCCTCGGGTATGTCTGTATCCCGGAAGCTGGCGCCCAGGGTCTCTTCCTCCCATAGGACGGCCCTCATGCGCAAAAGATCAATCACTCCTTGAAAGCGGTCCTCAGCACTCCAGGGGATCTGGAGCAGGAGGGGGACAGTTCCCAGCCTCTGGCGGATCATTTCCACGGCACGAAAAAAGTCAGCGCCTATCCGGTCCATCTTATTGATGAACGCAAGCTTGGGCACCTTGTAGGTATCAGCCTGGTGCCAAACGGTCTCTGACTGCGGTTCCACCCCCCCCACGGCGCAGAACACCCCTATGGCCCCATCCAGGACCCTCAAGGAGCGCTCTACCTCAATGGTGAAATCTACATGTCCAGGGGTGTCTATCAGATTGATGGTATGATTCCGCCAGTTGCAGGTGGTGACCGCAGAGGTGATGGTGATCCCGCGCTCCTTCTCTTCCAGCATCCAGTCCATGGTGGCGGCTCCGTCGTGTACTTCCCCCATACGATGGACTCGCCCTGTATAAAAGAGAATCCTCTCACTGATGGTGGTCTTGCCCGCGTCGATGTGAGCTATTATCCCTATGTTTCTTGTGGTGTCGAGTTTTGGCGGCATAGCTTGTCTTTTCCGGAAGAAACTCCGCAGGTCGGCGACGGGGTCATAATCCTTGTGGTGCAGCCTGGACGCCGAAGCCTCCCTTGCCCCCTGTTAAGATTCCATCTTGGATAGTCCTTGGGGCGCGCCCGGGGCCGCGTTGACACGAAGGCTAAATCTAAGGTATCTTCCGGGGCCTGTCAAGCGGCAAGGCGGGAGGATGGTTGGAATGGATCCTCGTGCAATCACCCCCGGTGGAGAGATCCTGCTCCGCCTGTACCGAGTCCTTCTGGACCACTTCGGCGGTCAAGGCTGGTGGCCGGCTGAGACCGCCTTTGAGGTCATGGTGGGAGCCGTTCTCACACAGAATACCAACTGGGGGAATGTTGAAAAGGCGATCGCCAACCTCAGGCGGAGGAACCTGTTATCCGTGGAGGGTCTTCACTCTGTACAGCTCGAAGAGCTGGCCGGGTGCATTCGTCCTGCGGGATATTTCAATGTCAAGGCGGTTCGCTTGAAGAACTTCCTGCGATTCATTATGGAGCGCTACGGCGGTGACTTGGAAGCACTCTTCGCCGAGGAGACCGACAAGCTTAGGGAAGGATTAATGTCGGTCAAAGGCATAGGACCGGAGACCGCGGACTCGATCCTTCTTTACGCCGTGGGCAGGCCGGTATTCGTGGTCGATGCCTATACCCACAGGATACTGTGCAGACACGGGCTGGCCGAAGAAGGCATGACCTATGAAGATCTCCAAGATCTGTTTGCAGGCGGGATCAAACCCGAGGTTGATCTTTTCAGAGAGTTCCACGCACTATTGGTCAGGACCGGAAAAGAGTACTGTCGGCCGAAGCCCTTGTGCTCCGAGTGCCCCCTTCGTACCGAGAACGAGATCAGGTCGGAGGGTATGTCTTGAGCCGTGGATCCGAGGGGAGCTCTTCCAAGGTTTGGTCTTGGCCCGAGTCAATAAGGCATGGGGCAGGGGCGGCTTGGCCTATCTACCTTGGTTATGTCCCCATCGGCCTGGCGTTCGGGGTTTTGGCCGAGAAGACGGGTCTCGATCCTCTGGAAGTCGGGTTGATGTCCCTCCTGGTCTTCGCCGGGAGCAGCCAGTTCATAGCGGTCTCCATGCTGGGAGGGGGCGCCGGGGCCGCGGCGATAGTGGCTACCACTTTTGTGGTAAACCTCAGGCACCTCCTGATGAGCTCCGCCCTCGCCCTTCATATCAGCGGCTTGAGCCGGGGGAGGCTCGCCTGGTTCGGGTTCGGTGTGACCGACGAGAGCTTCGCGCTCAATTCAGCCCGCTTCAGGGAAGGGGACTGGGATTGGCGGCCGTCTCTGGTGGTCAATCAAACTTCCCACGCCGTTTGGACGGGGACCACGGTTGCCGGGGCCTGGGCCGGCAAACTGGTGCCCGCAGGGGCCTTCGGCATGGACTACGCTTTGATAGCCATGTTCCTGTCCCTCCTGGCCCTCCAGCTTCAGGAAAGGCGCTTTGTGCTTAGTGCGGCGGCAAGCGGGCTCCTCGCGGTTGCACTGAGACTGTGGGTCCCGGGAAACGCATATGTGATCCTCGCCTCGGTTCCTGCTGCGGCCTTGGGGGCGGCCCTGGCAGGCCGCGGCAGAGGCCGGAGTGAGCGGGGAAAAACCCCATGAGCACTGAGGCGTATCTGGTCCTGGTCTTGGGGATGGGGCTGGTCACCTATCTGCCTCGGGCGGCTCCTCTTCTTGTCCTCTCCAAATTGAGGCCTCCCGGGTGGCTGCTCGATTGGTTGGAGCTGATTCCGGCCGCAGTGCTGAGTGCGCTGGTCCTGCCCGAGCTGGTAGTTCATGGAGACCCCATGCATCTGGACCTTTTGAGCCCCGAACTGCTGGTAGGGATTCCCACCTTCGCCTTTGCACTCAAAACACACTCCCTGGGAGGCACCGTGGTGCTGGGTATGGGCCTTTATTGGGCTGCAGAGCGTCTCCTTTGATTCGGACCAAGGATAGGGTTTAACTTGATCGTTGCATGTCCGCAAGGGTATAAAGGAATTGTGGACATATCTATGGAACGGGAACCGACACTTATTGTCCAGGATCATGGTTTTTAAAAGGAAAAAGAGAGTCGTTTTTGCATCGGTTGCTGTCCTGGTCCTGGTGGGATCCCTTGCCTTGGCCTTCTACTTTAAGCTGTGGCGGCCGGCGGATCCGGAAGCCGCCCCGCGGCTCTTTGTGGTGGAACAGGG
>JBKHIW010000032.1:0-11430 GCA_046538465.1 Desulfobacteraceae bacterium
TTGCAAAAAGCCCCTGAGCTGGTTATCTGCCCTAATAGTTTCAAGGGGTTACGAGATTCCCAGCGGCGGTGGAGCGGGTTTTTGCGAGACCGTCAAGTCTTGGGATTAAAAAACCGCCCCACGGCTATGAATCCGCTGGCCAAGCCCAGAGCTGCGCCGCCTGCAGCCAGCGCAACAACCCATCCGGTGGGAAGGAAGACCAGCTTGATCATGGGAAGCCAGAAAGAGTAAAGGGGCTTGATTGTTACCAGTCGATACAGGGCGTACAGGGCCCCCAGCGCCGCCACTCCCCCTACCAGGCCTTGAAGGGCTCCTTCTATCAAAAAAGGGATCTTGACAAACCAATCCGTCGCCCCTACCAGCTTCTGGATCTCGATCTCCTCCCGGCGTGCATATATGGTCAGCTTGATGGTGTTGGTGGCGATAAAGAGCACAGCCAGGCATAGAAACCCTCCCACCACAAAGCCTCCCGCCTGGATCAACCCCAATACCCCTTCCAGACGTTGGATCCACTGCTCGCTGTACTGGACCTCATCCACCCCGTCCATTTCTTCCAAACTGAGCTCGAGCTCCTCGATATCCCTCTCCCCGCGTGTAGTCTCCCTCAAAATCAATTCAAAGGACGCAGGCAAAGGGTTCTTCTCAAACCCGTCTAGGAGTCCGGCCTGGCTCCCGAAGGCCTCTCTTAGGTCAGCCATTGCATCCTCTTTGGATATAAAGCCTTTGAGCTCCGCGCCGGGGATGGACTCGAGCAATGACCTGACCTGGTCTTTCTCGTCTTCCGAGATAGAGTCCTCCAAATATACGCTTATTGAAATCGAGTCCCCCCATTCCAGAAGCCAGGCGTTCAGATTGATGGTCAGCAGTGCAAAGGCCCCCAGAAGAAAAAAAGATACGGATATGGTCCCCATGCTGATAAAGCTGATCAGCCTGTGCTCCAAAATATCGGCCAGGGTCCTCCTAAAAAAATATATCCAAAGGCGCAGAACCATTTAACTCTCTTGAATAATTCTCCCGTTTTTCAAATGGACAGTCCTTTGTTCAGTATCCTTCAACAGGTCGCGGCTGTGGGTAGCGAAGAGAACCGTGGTTCCCCGTAGATTAACGGCCCTGAAAAGGAGCATGATCTCCCTGGTGATCTCAGGGTCCAGGCTGCCGGTGGGTTCATCCGCCAGCAGGATAATGGGATCATTGATTATCGCCCTGGCTATTGCCACCCTCTGCTGCTCTCCTCCTGAGAGCTCAGGGGGATAGAGCCTCTCCTTCCTGCTCAAACCCACCGCACGTAGGGTCTGCCTGGTCTTCTTCCTGATAAAAGACGGGCGGACGCCGGTCACTTCCAGGGCCAGCGCAACGTTTTGATAGACCGTCTTTCCCGGGAGCAGCTTGAAATCCTGGAACACGAACCCGATCTTCCGACGCATCAGATCGAGCTTAGGGCGCCGGATTCGACCCAAATTAATCCCGCTTATCAGAATTTGACCGCCGCTCGGAGACTGGGCCCCGAAGACCAGCCGGAGCAGAGTAGTCTTGCCCGCACCGCTCGGTCCGGTAAGAAAAACGAACTCTCCCTGGTGAATGCGGAGATTTATGTCTACCAAGGCCGCATTCTGGCCGAATCGTTTGGATACATTAAAGAGTTGAATCATGCCGGGAGCGTGCAAACCAGGTCAGTATGTGCCCACGGCGCGCAAGAGCCTGGCCTTGGCCAGGTGGTGGCTGTACAAGGCCCGGTAGTAATTAGTCCTTACCCGGGTGACCAAGGCCTGTGCGTCCAGCACCTCTGTGGAGGTGGTCACCTGGGCCTCGTAGCGTTCACGACTCACCCGTAGGTTTTCCTCGGCCTGCTCCACCGCCTTGCGGGTGGTGGGTATATTCTTTTCCGCCTCGAACAGATCGAGGTACGCCTGCTTGATCTCCAACGAAATCCCGTCCTTGACTGCGGCGCGGACCTGGACAAGTTCTCTCTCCAGGCCCTTTACCTCGTCTACCGCGCTCGAGGTCTTACCCCATTCGAAAAAAGTCCAGGAAAGAACGGCCATTGCCTGCCAACGGTTGCCTTCGTGCACCTCGCTGCCGTCCGGGTATAGGTCGTCACCCTCCTTTATGTAATCGTACTGCAGGGAGATATCAGGGTAGTACTTGCTCCGGGCCAAACGCTCCTGCTGCCTGATCTCGTCCATTCGCACTTCAATGGCTTTGAGTTCGGGTCGAACGTCCATGGCTCGATCCACATAGTCTTCGAGACGCAGCTCGGCCGGGACAAAGGCATAAACGTCTTTCAACTCCACGGGCGCCTCCAAGGGCCTTGTCAGAACTGTATTGAAAGAAGCCCTGCCCAGCTCGGCCGCATTCTCGGCCTTTATCAAATCGTGCTCCGCATTGGACAGCTCAACCTCGGCCTTTAAGAGATCATTTATTGGAATCAGCCCCTCCTGATAGAAGCTTTTCGCAACCTTTACATGGGACTCAAGGGATTCAACCGCCTTTTTCGCCACCTCCACCGCCCGATCCGCCTCCAGCACACCGAAATAAGCCTGTTTGGCCTCAAGCGCCAGATCGAGTTTTTCCTGCTCCAGCTCCAGCTCGGCCTGATCGATTCCCAGCTTGGCCAACTCGTAGTTGCTTACCAGGGCGAACCCCCTGAAAACCGGCTGTGCAACTGTGGCCTTCCACTGATAGTTGTCTTTGAGGGTCAATTGGCTCCCTGGAATGGTCATCCCCTGCCCCAATTCCACTGGTTTTGATCTCTTAGCATCATCCAGCCTGGTATAGCTGTAGGACGTACTGAATTTGGGCAAAAAATCGGCCTTTGCCTGAGCCTTTTTTGCTTCCTCCTGATTTATTCTTTCCTCCTTGGCCTTGACGTTCCAATTCCGCTCCAGGGCCTGCTCAATGCTCCTTTCCAAGGTAAAAAAATGCCTTTCGCTCCCGGCGCGGACATCCGTCGGGCCGCAGTAGACTATCAGGGCAGCGGCCATCCCCAAGCATGCCAAAATATCGGCCAATTTCATCTCTTGCCTCTCAACAACCCTGATACAGGCGCCCTATTTCGGCTGGAGAAAAACAGCGGTATATTGCAAGCTCGCATCAGGCTTAAGATTTGGTGATCCCGGACGAGTGCCTCTCTTCAAGCACGGAACCTAGAATAGAGCCGATGATATGTCAATCCTAAAGCCTCCCCTTCTTCGAGACATATCAAGTCGGTGCACTGGTGATGCTTGACACCGCCGGCACATCCGAAATATTGTCAAGAATCGACCCGCCCTGGTTCAACGACCGGATCGAGGAGGGCCGGGCCGGATTATCCTCCCTGATCAGAGGAAGGAAAGAAGAGAATGAAGCTCTCTACACGCGGACGATACGGAATGAGGCTGATCATGGAGCTGGCACGCAACTACGGCCGTGGTCCCCTCAGCATGAGCGTGATTTCCAGAAGGCAGGAAATCCCGGTAAAATATCTGGAGCAGCTTATTATTCCGCTCAAAAAAGGCGGCTTGATCAAGAGCGTCCGAGGACCTAAAGGGGGGCATGCGCTGGCCAAGCACCCTGGTGAAATCAATGTATGGGAAGTAATTCATCTGCTTGAGACAAAGGTCTTTTTTATCGACTGCCTGCGCTCTCCCGAGGCCTGCGAGCACTCGGACACCTGTATAGTCAGGCCGGTATGGGGAAGGGCCTACGAGGCCATGAAGGCGGTGTTCGAAGGAACCAGCCTGGAGCAAATACTCCAAGAACAAGACAGTAAAGAAAGGGATCTTTAAGGCGTAGAGGGTGAATCCATGGATCTGGGCTACGGACTGCACGCAGTCCTTTGGAAAGATCCCGGGGTCAACAATTGCAACGCTTATCTGCTTGACGGGCCCTGCCGTGTGCTGATCGATCCCGGGCACAGTCATCTACTGGGCAATCTTCTCGAATACATGAACGGCCTCTCCCTTTCCAAGGCCGATATAGACCTGGTCATAGCCACCCACGGCCACCCTGACCACGCGGAAGCAATCGCGGATTTCCAAGGGACTGAGACACTGATCGCGCTGCACCCTGCCGATCTCGAGCCGGCAAGGGAGCCGTTCGGCCTTCCGGGGACCGAGGGATCTGTACAGCCTCTTGAACCCCATTTTTTTCTCGAAGAAGGTCGGTTTACCGCCGGGGCCAACTCTTTTCAAGTCCTTCACACACCGGGCCATTCCCCGGGGTCATTGAGCCTGTATTGGGAGGAGGCAAAGGCCCTTTTTTGCGGCGATGTGATCTTTTGGGGGGGAGTGGGTCGGACAGACCTCCCCGGAGGGAGTGAAGAGGCCCTGAAGCAGAGTATAAACAGACTCTCTGCATTGGATGTACATCTGCTTTTGCCCGGGCACGGCGACATACTCTCCGGCCGCGAGGCTGTCCGCAGGAACTTCGAAGAGGTCGAGCGGCTTTGGTTCGCCTATGGACTTTGACCTCCGCCAGCTGGAAATCTTTTGCAGAGTGGTTGAACTCGGCAGCTTCACCAAGGCGGCCGAAGCGGTATTTCTGGCCCAGGCCTCGGTCAGTGAGCGGGTGGCCAACCTGGAAGCAGCGGTGGGCGCAAAGCTCCTCGACCGCCTGGGCAGAAAGATCACGCCTACCAGGGCGGGGGAGCACCTGTACAGGCAGGCCCTGGTGCTCTTGGACATGAAAAAATCGCTTTCCCTGGAAATGGAGGCCTTCCTGGGCATGGAAAGGGGAGAAGTCCGGTTGGGGGGGAGCACCATACCCGGGGAATACCTGCTTCCTGCGGTCCTCGGCGGCTTTAGGAGCCGCCATCCAGGGATATCGGTTCGGCTGGAAATAGCCGATACGCACGAGGTCTCCAGGCGGATTCTCGAGGGCGCGCTTGAACTCGGCGTAATCGGCTCACGGGTGCAAGACAAGCGTCTCCTGCATCAAGAGCTGTGGCGGGACGAGCTTGTCCTCGCAGTGCCCTCAGGACATCATTGGTGGGGGCTGGATGCGGTGCCTTTGGATGAGCTCCGCAATGAATCTTTTATCATACGAGAGCAGGGATCAGGCACCCAGAAAATAATGGAGGAAAGGCTGGGGGAAGTCATGGGCTCGTTCCGAATCGGGGCCAGGCTGGGAAGCTCCACCGCGGTCAAGGAGGGGGTCAAAGCGGGACTGGGAATCGCGGTTCTGTCCCTGAGGGCCATGGAAACCGAGATTCGGGCCGGGGAACTTGCAGCTGTGCGCGTCAAGGGCCTCTCCATGGGGCGCCGTTTTTATCTCGTCCAAGATCGACGCAGGGCGGAATCCCCGCCATGCCGGGCCCTGAGGAAATACTTGCTGGAAACCCACGACCTAGAAACCCCTACAGATGCCTTGGAGTCCACGCCGGCCCGTCGACCGAGCCCGCCCTCCCCTTAGCCGTATCCCAGCTCGGCCAAGCGCTCCTCGCTCATACCCAGAAAGTGGGCGACCTCGTGCACCACCGTGATCTCTATCTCCCTTTCCATCTCCTCCAGGCTCCCGCAGGCCTCCTCAACGCCCCTCTGAAAGATGAAAATCGTGTCCGGATAAAGTGGCGGATCGGTCACTGAGCGCTCGGCCAGAGATACTCCTTGGTACAGGCCCATCAAGGATTCATCCGGTGCCATACCCAGCTCCTCCAAAAGATCGGGATCGGGCTCAGGCACAACGGATATCAAGACGTTTTCCAACGCACGCCTGATCTCATCCGGTATGCGGCCTATGGCCCTTTCCACCATTCGGTCGAATTCTCGTGTGCTAACCTTCATGTCCGGTTCAAGATATATTTATGATTTTATCCGCCAACTGCATTGAAGTTACAATATCCAGCATATTAGTGGTAACGCCCACCCGTTTCTGATCCAAGAGTCCGAAGTGATTCAAGCAGGTCCCGCAGACAAGAATGCTCAGACCGGCCTGTTGGTAGCGTTGAAGCTCGGCCAGGACGGGCGAGCCCTCAATGCTCAATTTAACACCGCTGTTTACGAATACCAGCCTCCAGAGCTCCGCGCCCATTTCATCCAAGGTCTTGATGAAGTTTATCATCAACGCCCTTCCCAACTCATCGTCCCCTGCGCCCATGCGGTCCGCGCCGCACATCACCATTATCTTTCCCTGGGCCTCTGAGTCCTCTTTTTGCGGAGGCCGTCCAGGATATTGAAGTCCTCCGCCGCCTTCGCCGAATACAGTGTAGCCGCCCTCCTCACGGTCCAAGGCCACTGAGAAGCCCTTGGATTCAAGGAAGCGCTTTACGTTCTCTTGGGCGGCCTCATTGTCAACCAACACCTTGATCGGGCCCGCTCCCTCCTGCTCCAAAGCGGTCTTGGCCCGGAGCACAGGCGCGGGGCAGGCCAACCCTCTTGCGTCGATCATCTTCATTTTAAACCCTTCTGAAAAGACCCGGCAAGCTCACTTGCTGCAGATTCGTCAATCCCCCACAAAAGAGATGTAATCTATTGCCGCAGGGCTGAAAAGGTCAAACTGGAAAAAGCGATATTTTCGAGCATTGCAAAAGGAACAACCGATGAAAACCTCTGTCTACACAAACAGATCCCCAGCCGGCATCCTCTTGCTCGTATCGAGGATGCCGGTTTTTGTTTGCAATCAATCGCGCCCTTGCTAGATTCCCCAGCATGCTGATCTACCTGAAACTCCTTATGACCGCATTTTTCTGGGGGGGCACATTTGTGGCCGGCCGGGTGGTTTCAGGGGAAGTGGGCCCCTTTTCCGCCGCCTTCCTCCGCTTCGCCACGGCCTCGCTCTTCCTGATCCCCCTCGCCCTTAGCTCGGGCCAGGGCCTTAAGCGTCTCACCCCCGGAAGGTGGGCGGGCCTCCTGGTCCTCGGGATGACGGGGGTCTTTTCCTACAATGTCTTCTTCTTCAAGGGGCTGCAGCTGATAGAGGCGGGCAGGGCCTCTCTGATAATAGCCAACAACCCGGTTTTCATCACCTTGTTTTCCGCCCTCATCTTTCGGGAGCGGTTAAGTCTCTTGGGCGCCTCGGGCATAGTGCTGTCTGTCGCGGGCGCAGCCGTGGTCATTACCAGGGGCGATTTTGTAGGGGCCGTCAGCGGAGGCCTGGGGCCGGGAGAACTCTACATCTTCTTTTGTGTCCTAAGCTGGGTGGCGTATTCCCTGGTCGGAAAGACGGTCATGGCGGACCTCTCACCCCTGGCGGCCGTCGCCTGGGCGGCATTTATAGGGGCCGCGGCGCTGGCCGTCCCCGCCGGAGTCGAGGGCCTCTTCTCGGAGCCCCCGTCCTTTTCCTTATGGAGCTGGATAGGGATAATCTACCTCGGCGTCTTCGGCACAGTGCTTGGATTCGTATGGTATTACCAGGGAATAAGGGAGATCGGCCCGACCAGGGCCGGACAATTCATAAACTTCGTGCCGGTGAGCGCGGTTTTCTTGGCCTACCTGATTCTGGGAGAATCCATCAGCCTCTCTCTTGTCCTCGGCGGCGCCCTGGTCCTCTGCGGAATCACCCTGACGAACAAGGCGAGGTTCAACCAAAGATTAACCGCCACCGAAACGAAAAAACCGCTGCAGCGGCGGGGCTCGGCCTTAGTGCGCATCCTTGTCGAAAAGACCGCTTCCCTGATCAAGGAGGCCCTCTCAGTCTCCTATCACCTGTTCAAGATAATGATACCCGTGCTGGTGGCGGTAAAGATACTCAAGGAGCTAGGACTCATAGAATACCTGGCCGTCCCCCTGAGACCGGTGATGGGCGTGGTGGGCCTTCCTGCTGAGATGGGCCTGGTCTGGGCCACGGCCATGCTGAATAACATCTACAGCTCAATCATAGTGCTCCTCGCCCTGGTGGAAGACGCTCCGTTGAACACGGCCCAGGCAACGGTCTTGGGCACCATGATCCTGGTGGCCCACACCCTGCCGGTGGAGCTCAAGATCGCTCAGGCCTCGGGAGCCAGGCTACTCTTCCAGGCCTTTGTGCGGATAGGCGGGGCGATGTTTATAGGGTGGGCCCTGAACCTGGTTTACTCCGGCTTGGGAGTGCTCCAGGAACCGGCGAAGATCCTTATAAGCCCCGAGGCCGCGGGCGGGCCCGCAGACCATACCCTCCTCTCATGGGCGGCCCGGGAGGCAATGAACCTGGTCTCGATTTTCGGGATAATCGTGGGGCTCTTGATCATGATGCGTATCCTGACGAGGCTCAGGATAATCGACCTGATGAATCGTTTGCTGCGGCCGGTATTGGGCCTCATGGGGATCGGCCCAAAGGCCTCGGCCATAGCCATTATCGGTATTACCCTGGGGATATCTTACGGGGGCGGCCTGATCATAAGAGAGGCCCGCTCAGGGCGGGTGGACAAGAGGGATGTCTTCTATTCCCTCACCCTCATGGGGCTGGCGCACAGCCTGATCGAGGACACCATGCTCATGGTGATGATAGGGGGGGATCTATCCGGCCTCCTCTGGGCCAGGTTGGCCTTGGCCCTGGCCTCAGTCTCATGCCTGGTCAAGCTGACCTCCAGGCTGCCTTCATCGTTCTGCGACCGCTTCCTGTGGAGCAAGCCCGAGTAGGCCTTTCTAATAACCGCCTTGTGCGAGCTTCTTCAGTTCTTCCTTGAGGGACGCTCTCTGCGACTCCAGGAGCGCGGTCCACTCCTCGTCGGATCTGGTGTTCGGGCGGATCGCATCGCCTGAAATCCCTTTTCTCTTTATACGCTCAAGGACTCTTTCCGCCGCCTTTTCAGCCTCCCTGCCCAGGTGCTCCCTGCACCTGTTGAGGCGGTCCAGGTATGGAGACGGATCCACCCCGGCCGCGCTATACATCAGATCAATCAACGGCGCCGGGTCCTCTTCCGGATCCAGGCGCGCCGCGCACTCTCTTACCAGGGATCTCTGAGCGGTCCGCCGGTCTTCGCCCTTGAAGCGCTCTAGCTCCTCCCGGAGCTTTTCCAGGTCCAGAGCGGAGTCCAAGTATTTCTGCACCAGACCGCGCACCTCCACTTCCACCTCCCGCGCCCTAAAGGCCTGCTTTTCCTCCTCAGAAGGGACCATGTCCCGGGTCTTTTCCATTATGAGTTCCAGGGTGCTCTTGATCTCTCCCAAGGCTGCCTTCCTCCTGTTCCTGCGCCGCCCGCTTCATCAAAGGGCGCCGATCTCTTCCATGACCTTGTCGTGGAGCCGGGGCCTGAAATCATGGATTCCTTTGCTCTCCCTGCCTGCATGGACCCTGTTGGAGAGGAAGACCACCACCACGTCCTTGGCAAGGTCCATCCACAGGCTGGTCCCGGTGAAACCCAGATGCCCGAAGGTCCTCCTCGAAAAAAACCTGCCGGCAGCCGAGCCTTCGCGCGCAGGCATATCCCATCCGAGCGCCCGGCCGCACTCTTGGATGTGGCCCTGCCCCTTCAGGAATTCCCGGACCGCGGCCGGCCTGAATACGTCTCTCCGCACCGCCATGTAATGATCCCTGAACATGCCGGCGAGTTCCAGGACCTCCGCCGCGGTACTGAACAGCCCCGAGTGCCCCGAGTGCCCGCCCAAGGCCCAGGCATTTTCATCGTGCACCTCGCCCTGGATCAGGCGGCCGCGCCAAGGACAGTACTCGGTGGCGGCGAATTCACCCCGGGCGAATCCGGCTGCTCCATCCGCACTCCAGAGAAAGGTCCTCTCCAGGCCCAAGGGCCGGTATATCTCAGAGGCCACATAATCGGAGAAACTCATCCCCGAGACCTCCTCCACCACCCATTCCAGAAGAATGAACCCTAAATCGCTGTATACGCACGCCCGGCCGGGCTCATAAGGCTGGGGTTCGTCAAGGATCCATCGCCTGACCAATTGTTTTCGCTCTGAGGCCCGGCCTTCTTCCAGCTCCCGATAGTACGGCCGCCAGTCGGGCAAACCGGCTGCATGGGCAAGAAGAAGCCTGGGGGTCAGTCGACCGCGACTCCCCGGCCAATCCACCCCGGGGATGATCTCTTCCAAAGGTTGATCCAATCCTATTCGGCCTTTGTCCACAAGGCTGATCAGTGCCGGGGTGGTAGCCAGCGGCTTGGTCAATGAAGCCAGATCAAAGATGGTATGGGGGCCCACTTCCGCACTTTCCTGCTCCCTGCTGCATGTCCCGGCGTCCGCCCGCACCACTGTCTGCCCGTTCCTGGCCACAGCCAGGGCCGCCGCGGTGAACACGCCTTCCCTTATGCCCTGCCCCAGGAGCTCCCTGATCGGGGCGTCGTCCATCTCCATCATCATACGGTGTTTCTCCGTCATTCTTGTAAAAGCATCAATCCCCACCCTGATAGAGTGCGGCAAATACCTTGGCGTCCTGGAGCACGTCCTTAATCAAACAGTACTCATTGGGCTGGTGTGCGGTGTCCTGGACCGTGAGCCAAACCGCCGCCGGCAGGCCCGCCTTGCGGAAAAGCGCGGCCACGGTCCCCCCGCCGATCCCCTTGGGCTCGGCGTCCCTGCCGCTCACCAGCTTTATTGCCCGCTTGAGCCCTTCCACAACGGGGGCATCAACCGGTGTGGGTTCGGCCGCATCCTCTCGGTGAAAAACCTCCACATCGATTTCCAGGCCGGTCTCCGAGGCCGCCTTGGAGGCAAGCCCCCGGGCAGCCTCGATCACCTGATCAAGACCGTACTCGGGCAGTACGCGACAGTCCAGGTAGAACCTCTCCCTTCCGGGAATAGTGTTCACATTGGGGACGTTCGCTTCTATCTTGGTAGGAGCGAAAGTGGACTCCGGTGGGGAAAAGAGGGGGTCGACGGCTGAAAACCGTCTCTCGAGCTCCGATAGGGCCAATATCAGCCTGGCCGCCCCCACCAGGCTGTTCTTACCCTTTTGAGGCGTGCTGGCATGACACTGGACTCCGTTAACCGTGAATCGCAGCCACAACATGCCTTTTTCCGCCACCTCTATCATGGTGCCCTGCTCGTTTCCGCCGTCAGGGACGACTATCAAGTCTTCCCGGTTGAACAGACCGCTCCTGTGTTCGAGGAGGTAGCCCAATCCGTATCGGCTTCCGGTTTCCTCGTCCGCCACCATGGCCAGGCCCACCGTACGTTTGAGGGCCTCGCCGGCATCCCTGACCGCCTTTACCGCCAGGAGTGAACTCACAATGGCGTGCTGGTCGTCCTCTACTCCCCTGCCATAGAGCCTCTCTCCCTCAACACGCACTCGATAGGGATCTCCGTCCCAGAGCTCAAGCCCTCCGGGAGGGACGATGTCCAGATGGCTCAACACCCATACGGCAGGGCCCGCCTCGGAGCCTCTCCACCAGGCTACCAAGTTGGGCCGATATCCGCCGGCTGCCCTTTCATCGGGTGCGCGGACTTCCTCCAATCGGTCAGGCTCGAGCCTCCTGATCTCCTGCTCTACGAATTCAGCCTTTTCGTGCTCGCCTGTTCCTTGGTTTTCAGGCCCCAGGGCGACCCTTGAAGTGAGCTCCGACTGAAGCCTTATCACCTCTTC
>JBKHIW010000033.1:0-11280 GCA_046538465.1 Desulfobacteraceae bacterium
GTGAGGGCAAGAGCACCACCTCAGTGGGGCTGATGGAAGGCATGGGCAAGCTCGGCCTGAACGTGGGCGGTGCGCTGCGCCAGCCCTCAGGCGGACCCACTATGAACATTAAGGGTACTGCAGCGGGCGGAGGGAACGCGCTGCTTATTCCCATGACCGAGTTCTCTATGGGCCTTACAGGCGACATAAACGACATCATGAACGCCCACAACCTTGCTATGGTCGCACTGACCGCCAGGATGCAGCACGAGAGGAACTACACCGATGAACAGCTCAAACGTCTGACCAAGATGCGCAGACTGGACATTGATCCCACCCGCGTGGAGTTCGGCTGGATCATCGACTTCTGCGCCCAGGCCCTCCGAAATATCGTTATAGGCTTGGGCGGCCGCTACGATGGATACACCATGCAGTCCAAATTCGGTATAGCCGTATCGTCGGAGTTGATGGCCATCCTGTCCATAGTAACCGACTTGGCCGACCTCCGGGAGCGCCTGAACAACATTACTCTGGCCTTTGACAAGACCGGCAAGCCTGTATACACCAAGGACCTTGAGGTGGGCGGCGCCATGACCGCCTGGATGCGGAACACCATCAACCCCACTTTGATGTCCACCGCGGAATACCAGCCCTGCATGGTTCATGCAGGCCCGTTCGCCAACATAGCTGTGGGGCAGTCATCCATCATTGCAGACAGAATCGGGCTCAAGCTCTTTGACTACCATGTCACTGAAAGCGGCTTCGGCGCGGACATCGGCTTCGAGAAGTTCTGGAACGTCAAGTGCCGCAACAGCGGTCTCAAGCCTCATGTATCGGTTCTTACCACTACCATCCGCGCCCTCAAGATGCACGGAGGAGGCCCCAAGGTGGTCGCCGGACTGGATCTGGACCCCGCCTACACCAAAGAGAACCTGAAGCTTCTGGAGGCCGGGATCCCAAATATGGTCCATCACATCAATACCATCAGGAAGGCCGGAATCAATCCGGTGGTCTGTATCAACGCCTTCCATACCGACACCAAGAAGGAGATCAACATGGTTCGCAAGTACGCCGAGGAGGCGGGCGCGCGCTGTGCTGTCTCCGAGCACTGGGCCAAGGGCGGAGACGGGGCCATCGAGTTTGCAGAAGCGGTCAAAGAGGCCTGCGACGAAAAGAACAAGTTCAAGTTCCTCTATCCCATGGACATGAAGTTGAGGCAGAGGGTGGAAAAGATCGCCAAGACGGTTTACGGCGCAAAGGGCGTCTCCTGGACACCCGAGGCCGAGGCCAAGGCCAAGATGCTGGAGAGCGATCCATCCTATAACGACTACGCGACCATGATGGTGAAGACGCACCTCAGCCTTACCCATGATCCCGCCCTCAAGGGAGTGCCCAAAGGCTGGACCCTTCCCATCCGCGATGTCCTGATTTACTCGGGCGCCAAGTTCCTGTGTCCGTGCGCAGGGACAATCAGTCTTATGCCGGGTACCAGCTCCAATCCGGCGTTCAGGCGAGTGGATGTGGATCCCAAGACTGGAAAGGTCCAAGGACTGTTCTAGCCTCAGGCGAGCAGAAAAGCCTTGCTTAAAAAACGGCCGCCGCCCCTGACTCCGGGGCGGCGGCCGTTTCACAAACAGCTCCCCAAAAATCCTACTTTGAATTCGATCCCATGGGACGCAACAGTTTGCTCCCGTCTCCACGGTCCACGAGCTCCAGCCCGAACATGCTTATGGTCCGGGCAAGCGGCCTGCCGAAGAGGAAGTCCAAGGCATCTTCAGGTAGGCCTTTTTCAGCTGCGGCCCGCCACCGAATCCAGTGGTCGAAGCGGATCAGCTCTATCAGGTCCCCGGCACCCGAGCCCGGCCGGGAGTTAATCTGCTTGACGGCCCGCTCCACTAAGGGGTAGCTGCAGCGGGATTCGTGTTCATAAACCAGGGTCCGCAGATCCTCCTCCTGTATCAGGTCGGCTCGATCTGCTTTCGGCCTCCTGAAGACGCGCATGAACTCCGAAGGATCCCAACAGGCAAGGGCCCTGCACTGAATCGGGCGATTCTCATAGATCCGGCAAGCCGACTCCTCAGGGTCGTAAAATATGCAGCCCCTTGGCCCCTCTCCGCCCGTTATCTCCTTGATCTTGACCAGCTCCTCCCTGGCTACCGCCAAGCCTCTGCGGACATTGTCGCGGATCACCTCTCCCCTTCGCACCGTGTAGAGATCCCCGTAGCGCAGCACGCCTTCTATCACCAGCCCCACGTCTTCCATTTGCAGGCTGGGACTCCCGCTTCTGCAGCACTCGCCGCACCGAATGCAGTATGTTCGTTTCGAATCCATTATAAATTAAAAAAGGGCCGCTCCCGGCGGGAGAGCGGCCCTCGTCATCATTGAAACTCAGGGTCCCGGGCGATTCCCGCCCTTGTTCAGCCCACCTTGATGATGATCGATCCGCCTGTGTCGCCTGCTGCACAGCCGGCCCACATCATGTAGCCTCCGCCCTTCATGATCACCTCTTCAAGCCCTTCTATTATATTGCGCCCGGCGGTCGGCCCCTGCGGGTGGCCGTAGACCAAGCTGGACCCGTAATTGTTGAACCCCTGATCCGCAGTTCCCTTTGGGTCTATACCCAGCTGCTGGGCCATGTAGAGGTCGTTTACAATAAACGGGTTATGGGTCTTTATCACCTTGATGTCGCTGATATCCAGCCCGGCCCTTTCCAAGGCCATGCGGGCCGCGGGCACAGGAGCGGCCGCCATATAGCCGGCCTTCGCCCTGGAAAACCCGTAGGAGATTATCTGAATACGGATAGAGGGATCGGCTGAGAGCTCCTTGGCCCTCTCCTCGGTGGTGACAGTGACCAGGCAGTTGCCGTCAGCCGGATGGGTCTGGGCGCCGAAGCTGATGACCCCCCCTGGAACCACCGGTTTGAGTTTTTCCAGGCCTTCCTTGGTGCTTGCTATAATTCCTTCGTCCTCCTCCACATTGAGGGTCTTTTTCTTGGATATCTTGATCTCCACGGGGAACATGTACTTCTTCTGAAACTCTCGGTCGTTTTCCAGGGCCATCAAGTACTGATGGTAGCGGTGCAGTGTCAGGTCGTCCGCCTGCTCCTTGGTGAATCCCCCTTCCTTGGCCACATTCTCCGCGGTCTCCACCATCTTCAGCCCCACATTGGGGTCACTGTTGAAGTTGTCCATCATACAATTCTCAGAGATCACCTCCCCACCCGGACCCAATGGATTGGGCCAGATAGTGTGTGGGCCGTTGGAGCATCGGTCGGTCATCAAGGCCGCGGCCTGTGCGTACAGGCCGTTTTCCACACCCATGGCCGCCGTCCAGATGCACGTAGTGGAAGTGGTGCATGCCTGACACAAAATCACTCCCGGGATATCCTTTGCGCCCATCATGGCCGAGGCCCATGTGGCCGAATAAAATTGATGGTGCTGGCCGATGGTGTTGCCGAACACCAGATACTCATAGGAACCTGGATCCCATCCCTTACTCTCCAACCAACGCTTGGCGGTTGTGGCTCCCAATACAATGGAGTTTTCGTATTGCATGCTCCCCTGCCATCGGGAAAAGGGGCTTGAGTAATAGCCTTTGTAAGGTATAAAAGCCTTAGTCAACATCTCCGTTCACCTCCACTCGTTTTAGTCCTCAGGTCAACTCAAATCTGTATTGACGGCCTAGCAAAACCAGCTTGACCGCCGCCGGGTAGGCCTGAGTCGTTGAAGCCGTAATAGGGGCTAATAACAACGGCCCGGCCCTCAGGCGACCCCGCGGGCCTTGTTTCTCACAATCCGGCCCTCAACCCACGCGCACTATCGGTTCAGCCCGGGTCCGGAACCGGCATCAGCCGCTCAGGCCTCGCTCCATGTGCCGTACTTCTCGCGCAAAACCCGGTGAAGGATCTTGCCGGTGGGCGTTCGGGGCATCTCTTCATCCCTGACGAAGTCGATGCTTTTGGGTCGCTTATACCCTGCAATTTTATCACGCGAAAAGTCAATGATATTCTTGGCCAGCTCTTCGCTGGGCTCCCAGCCGTCGTGAAGCACTATCACCGCCTTGACCGACTCTCCCCATTTTTCGTCAGGCACGCCAATCACTGCAATGTCCTTGACCGCCTCGTGAGAGCCCACTGCACTTTCCACCTCCGAGGGATAGACATTCTCTCCTCCGGTTATGATCATGTTCGCCTTTCTATCAACCAGGACATAATAGCCGTCCGGGTCGCGCGTGACCATGTCGCCGGCCGAAGACCACCCGTTGTCAAAAGCCTCCTCGGTCTTTTCGGGCTCCTTGAGATACTCATTGAAGAGCATGGGCGTCCTGTAGAAGAGCTCGCCCACTTTTCCGTCCGGCACCTCGTTTCGATCCTCGTCCAGGATGCGGATGCGATCGGTCCCGAATATCTCCCTGCCTATGGACCCCAACTTCTTGAACTGCTCTTCCGGCCTGAGCAGGGTAACCAGTCCCCCTTCTGTGCTTCCATACGCCTCCCACAACTCAGCGTTTTCAAAGTAATCCATAATCGCTGCCTTGAGGTCCTTCCTGGCCGGAGCGGAGGAGATCAGCAGCTGTCTGATGGAGGAGACGTCGATGCTCTTCTTTATCTCATCCGGAAGTGCCAGCATCATTATGTAGTGAGTGGGCACCAGGGAGGTGAACGTAATCTTGTACTTTTCGATTGTCCGCAGGAGGTCCTCGGGGTCGAAGCTGACCATGTTGTATACGAAAACGGGGGCGGTGACCAAGGTATAACAAAACGAGTAGTAAATGGAGTTCACATGGCACATGGGCATAACCAACATGACCTTGTCGGTAGGCCTAACACCCACATTTATATTGTTTAAATAATACTGAGCCATGTAACTCTCGTGTGTCCTTACTACACCCTTGGGCCGTCCGGTGGTGCCTGAGGTGTACATAATGGTCCAGGTATCGGCTGCGTCCACCATGTAATCAGGCTCCTCTGGGGAAGACCCCGCCAACCACTTCTCATACTCCACGTAGCCGTCCGGCACCGGCCCGTCCCCCAGATACACATACGCGTTTTCAGATACAGGGAGCTTATCCTTTATACTGTTTATCAGCTCCACAAAGGGGGCCTCAACAATGAATGCCTTGCACTCAGAATGGTTTACGATGTATTCAATCTCAGGCCCGGCCAGTCGGAACATTATCGGCACCACCATCTGCCCGCCCTTGGCACAACCGGCGTAAATGTCCATCCATTCGCCCCGGTTGTAGGCGATGACCGCGAAGGCGTCCTTGTGCCCGCAGCCAAAGCCCCGAAGCCCGTTGGCCACCCGGCAGGCCCTTTCGTTCCATTCCCTGAAACTGTACTCACGGGACTTGTCCTGCCATCCCAGCTTTTCAGGATAATTGACAGCGTGCGTCTTAAGGACCGTACCCATGTGCATCCATTTGCTCTTAAACATTGCTAGCGACCTCCATTGTTTACGTTTCCCGGCCTCTGTATCCGGACGCCGCAAGGATCCGGATTGACTTACAAGGGCGCTTCATCATCAATGGCAAAAAGTGCGGCCCCCACCGCCCCGGTGAGCTGGGGATATTCCGGCACCAATACCTCCTGCCCGGTAATCTCCCTTACCATCTCCGCCAGCAGGGGATTATGGGCCACCACCCCGCCGGTCATCACCAAGGTATCGGTCAGGGAATCCATCTCCATGACCCGCTTAATGACCGAGAGGAAGATACCTTTGACCAGGTCGGGGAGCCTCACCCCCTGTCTTATTTTCTCCAGCACCTCTGTGCCCGAGAAAACCGTGCAGTAGCTTCCCAGCTCCACCGCCGTTTCCGCCTGACGGGCCAGAGAGTCCATGTCCTCCAACGGGATATCCAGCCGCATGGCCATCTCTTCCAGGAAGGCCCCGGTCCCGGCCGCACACTTGCGGTTCATCTTGAAGCTCACCCGCCTCCCCCGTTCGTCCAGTTTGATCACCTTGTTGTCCTGACCACCGATATCCACTATGGTCATGGCTCGGGGGAAGTAGTGATAGCTGCCGCGGGCGTGACACCCGATTTCGGTCTTCTCACCATGTCTGAATGAGACGTTCTTCCTTCCGTAGCCCGTTGCTATGCATCGGAAGTTTTCCGCACCCGGCATCCCGGCCATCTCCAGGGCCTGTTCCAGACAGTGCCGGGCGGTACGCTGGAGATCCGTCCCCGATCTTTCCACCGCATACCCCATGAGCCGTCCTTCTTTGTCCAGCACCGCCACCTTAGTCCGCGAGGCGCCCACGTCGACTCCAACAAAGAGCTTATCATTCATTTCCTTATTCAAGCCTCATCTTCCCTCTTCCAACTGCTCAATGAACGCCTCAATGTTGGTCTTTGCCTGCTCTTCTGAGTAGCACCTCAAGTCGCAAAGATCACCGTTTATTATGAGTGAGGGTATGTCCAGCCGCCTGCTCAGCCTCTCGGGCATCCCATAGCGGTTGTTGGAATTGTTGGGGCAGGTCTTGGCGTCATGAAACACTATTCCATCGAACTTGAAAAGCTTGTGGCACTCCGCAATATATTCCTCCTTATATGATTCGTCCCTTGCGATAAAAAGCTCGGTATACGCCCGGGCCATACTCTCGAACGGTTCAGCCGGATCCAGCTGATCGAAGATCCAGCTGTTGCAGTAGGTGGAGGCCACTACGCATGTCTGGAGCGAGGCAAACTGATCGGACAGGGCGCGGAGCTTGCCCCAGATGGGCATGCCTTCCCAGTAGAGACGATGCCTCTCGCCCTCGACCGCCGCCACCCCGTCCATGAGCCTCTGCTCCAACTCCGGCAGGAGATGCTTCTCGTAGTAGTCCACTCCTTCCTGGGCCCCCCGCGCCACTACCGCCGGGCCCATATGGATGGTGGCGTCAAAAAACGTCCACGGCGAAGGGACGGCTGAAGCAGCCTCCAGACAGGTCCGCCAGAGCACTGATGTCCGTCTGGAAAGCTCCACCGCCTCCCTGAACCGATCCATATCAAACCGCTCCCCGCTCACCTCTTCCAAGCGGGGGACTAGATCTTTGATCTGAGCTGCGATATCCTGAATTTGAATCTCCTTGATCCGCCCTATGCCCCGGTGCGTGTAGACGCCCAGGAGGGGGACATCGAACTCGCGGGAGTACCAGGCGAACCAGTCCTGAACGTCCCGGCATTGATTTGTATTGAACACCAATACGTCCGGCCTGGGCACCGACTCAATATTGTAGGCCTTGGTAAGAGGCGTCTTGTTCTGGAGATAGGAGCCGATATCGCTGGTAAGATAGGAACAGATGTCAGGTGAATAGCCCACTGCATTGGCGTGAGGGATGAGATCCATGGCCATGCGGGTCGCACCCAGCATGGCCCCGTGGTTTTCCGGGTAATAAACCAGGAAGCCCATGCCCTGCAGCAGCTCGGCAGGCCCCACGCTCGTGCACCAGGCGATCTTGGGCCATCCCTTTTTGGCCGCCTCATCCAATTCGTAGAAATGATCGGCCATCGCCTCCTTGCAGGCCTTGGCCGAGGCCAGCGGCCTGGCTCCCTTGCTTCCATCCGGCATATGATTCTTCCCTCCGCCTTACTCCACCACCTGGGCCACTGCCTCGGTGATGTCCATTATTTTGATTTTGCCTCTTTCCTGCTTCGGTATTCGCTTGGAGCCTTTCCTTAAATTATCTTTGCAGGCAGCGCATCCGCTCACTATGACTTCAGCGCCCACGGCCAGGGCGTCTCTCACCCTCAATGCGGCCATCTCGGCCGCCATATCGGGGTCCTTGGCCTGGAGGCCGCCGCCCCCTCCGCAGCATCGGGCTTGGAGCCGATTCAGCTTCATCTCCACGAATTCGATGCCGGGAATTGCCTGGAGCACACTACGCGGCTCATCGAATATCTTGAAAGTCCTGCCTAGGTCACAGGGGTCGTGATAAGTCACTTTCTTGGACATCTCGCCCTTAAGGCTCAGCCTGCCTTCACTCAGCAGCCTGTCCAGATAATGAACCGAGTGATAGACCTTGACGCCCATGTCGCCGAGCCGGGGATAGAGCTTCCTGAAAGTCTTGTAGCACCCGGCGCAAGGGGTGACCAATTCCTTCGCCCCGGTCTCCCGGATTCTTTCCATCAAGCGGACTGCATGATCCTCAAACTCATCCGAGCCCATGAGATAAATGGGAAACCCGCAGCAGTTTTCCTCCACAGCCAAGGTGGTGTAGTCCACACCCGCAGCGTCCAAGGGCTTCAGCAGGCTGGGCACCATCTTCATGTCCAGGTAGCTGGGGACGCATCCCATGAAGAGAAGGGTCTCTGCCTTCTTCTTGAGCTCTCCGGCCAGGGCCTTCTCCTTGAGGGCCTGAGGATAGATCTCTATCCTCTCCTCCCTGGCGGCGGCGTATACATTCCCCGTCTTTAAGATATTCTCCCGCACCGAAAGTATGGACCCCGGGGCGAGGCCGGCCTCGTACAGCTTCCTGCGCGCCCCTTCCACTATCTCATCCACTTTTATCTGGGCCGGGCAAAAGTATGTGCAGGCCTGGCAGGTGGTACAGGTATAAAACGCCTCCGCCATGTCCTTGTCCATTTTAGCGGTGCCGTTCAGGAGATAAAAAGCCAAGGCATTCCTGCCCCTGGCGTTCCGCGACTCGCGCTGAGTCACGGAGAAAGTGGGGCAGCCCAGGCGGCAGAATCCGCAATGTATGCAAGCCAGGATCTCGTTGTCCACCTCTTCGCCGAAGGAATTTACACCTTCAGGGTTGTCCAGCAAGGGTTTGAAGGCAAAATAGTCATAGATATCGCTCTTTGCCTTTTCCAGTCCCATCTTGCCAGGGTTCAAGATGTTATCCGGGTCCAGTGCCTGCTTGATCTTTCGCATGACTTCCATGGCCGGGCCGAGCTGGCGCTCGATATGAGGGGCGCGGGTGATCCCGGTCCCGTGTTCCGCACTCAGGGTCCCCTTGACCGCCAAGGCCGCATCCACCAACTCCTCCACGGCCGACTTCAGCCGATCCCACTCCCCTCGGTCCCGGACGTCGGCCACAAAGGTGGTGTGGACGTTCCCGTCTCCCACATGCCCAAATGTGGCTATGGTTACATTATACTTGTCGGAGATCTCCTGGG
Organism: Desulfobacteraceae bacterium; assembly: GCA_046538465.1. GTDB lineage: Bacteria > Desulfobacterota > DSM-4660 > Desulfatiglandales > HGW-15 > CAZYJR01. The sequence continues at coordinate 9,079 of JBKHIW010000033.1, forward strand.
CCTTTCGTATGGTCTGCGGGATCTTGGTGCTGGGAACACCAAGGTCCTCTGCAATGGGGACCAATCGATTTCCGGGTCTTATGCGGGAGAGCGTGGGGACCAAACGTCCCCGGGCAACCATCATCTCACCTCGTCTTCCCGGATCATCAGTCCACTCGAATTCCTGGACCCCGTACTTCCTGCAGGTCTCCTCAATGGTCTTCATGTCCCTGGTGACCACCTCTTTGGCCCCGTCGGCCTCCATGATCAAAAGCGCTTCTATATTGCTGACATCCTTTCCCAGGGCCTCTTCCACTACCTTGAGGCTGTATTTATCCAGTATCTCGCATCCCGCAAGCTTGATTCCTGAGGTTATCACTTCGGTGACCGCGTCCCCGGCCGCATTCAGATCCCCGAACACCGCCAGGGCCATGGCGTCGTAATCCGGTTTCGGCTCCAGCTTGATGATCACCTCGGTTATTATGCCCAGGGTGCCCTCGGCCGCTGTAAACAGATGGGTGAGGTCATAGCCCAGTGACGTCTTGGGGGCGGTGGTCCCGGTCTCGATCACCGTCCCGTCCGCCAGCACCACCTTGAGCCCCTTGATATAGTCCCTGGTGGTGCCGTACTTGACCGCCCTGTGACCGCTGGCATTGGTGGACACCATGCCTCCTATTGTGGCCATGGCCTCGCTTCCCGGATTGGGCGGGAACATGAGGCCGTCCTTGGCCAGTATCCCGTTCAGAGGCATGCACACAACCCCCGGCTCCACGCGGGCGTAAAAGTCCTTTTTGTTTATCTCCAGGATGTTGTTCATATTGTGGAGGTCGAGAACAATCCCGCCTCTTACCGGCAGAACGGCCCCGGTTACACTGGATCCGGTGCCTCTGGCCGTTACAGGCACCTTGCTTCGATGCGCGAGCTTCATGATTGCTGAGACCTGCTCGGTGGTCCTCGCGAACACAATGGCGTCGGCCACCCCTTGGTGGACCGACATATCCCGCGAGTTGCAAAGGCACTCCACACGGTCGTCAAAGACGTTATCCTCCCCCACGATCTGCCTGACCTCATCAATGATGCTCATCTTTTTCCTCCCGATGGACAGAAAAGCAACGGCGGCGCAAAGACAATGGCTATTATCTAGCTACAAAGTGACTATAGATAAACCGGTGAGCCCTTGTCAAGGTGAAAGAACCCGGCTGCTCGGTCCAGCTTGAATCCGGAACCGTTTCATTGTATAAGCATAGATATTTTTTGCCAACCGCAATCGCAGGAGGACTGCATGACCGGCCTGATACATCTAATTCGTTCCAAGGAGCTTACCGGATACGGCAACGTAAAAACACTCTACCAATGGGAAGAAGGCAAGGCCCTTTTAGCCGCGGACCTGGTCGAGTACCAAGGCGCACCCGGGGTGGTGCTTTGCTACTGCAACCCCCCTGTCCACCAAGTAGGCAATCCCGGCCTGGACGCATACTTGGCCGCCCTGGACAGGATCTCGGAGTCCTTGGCCGGGCTTCGGTTCCTGATCCTGGCCGGGCCGAGCGACCCGGTTCATGCAGGAGGGGATCTAAAGGAAAGCCTGACGAACTTGGACAACACATTGAAGGTCAAACAGGGAAAGGAGAAGGCCGGGGCCCCGATGCCGGAGATTGACCGCCTCTTTGCATGGGCGGACGGGAGAATACAAAAAGGGGGGAGGCTTCACGCCCGGGTGAGGGAGCTTTCGCAGAGCCTCAGAGTGGTGGCCGTATGCGGAGGGGGTACAAGGTTCGGCGGATCAGCGGAGATCCCTTTGATGGCCGACTATCTGGTGGGGGATTCCCGCAGCGGTATGTGCTTCAGCGAATGCATGATCGGGCTCATTCCGGGATGGGCGGGCGTAGCCCGGGCCATAGTCAAGGCAGGGCCACTTAACGCGGCCTATATGGCCAAGACCGGCCGCGAGGTGAAGGCCGAGGACCTCTGGCGCATCGGTATATACAACCAAGTGGTGGAGATCCCTTTTCCCCTTCCCAAGCGCGGGAGAAGCAACGATCCTGAGGCGGACAAGGCCCGCTACCGGGAAGCGCTGGCTGAAAACGATCTTGAGACAGCACGTCTTCTCCTTCCCGAGGGCTTGAGGCTGGCAACCTGCCCTGAGGAGGAGATCCCCGGGGTTGCACCTGAAGACAGGGCGGTGCTGGCCTCGGAGGAGGAGATCAACCGTGAGGTGGCCCGAAG